>JAQYOA010000047.1 GCA_028727605.1 Lachnospiraceae bacterium | reverse complement strand
ACATATGGAATCTCAGTCCCGTTGCCATCTCTTTCATAGACTGTGGTTTCTTCTCTGGATTCCGAACTGCCCTGTGTCGTGTTTTCTCCGCTTACGCTTTCCTGCGTACTTTTGCTGTCAGGAGTATCCTTCTCTACAATTTTTCGTCCTGTAGACTCCAGCGTAATGACAACCTGAACCCTTCCCACACCTTCCGCATTCAGAAGAGCCGCCGTCAGCGTTTCTTCCATTCGGGTTATTTGATCGTCCGTTTCTGCTGTTTCCATCTGTTCTCCGCCGGCTTCCTCATAAACGGAATCCTCCGATGTATTTTTCTTCTCTACCGGCCAGACCAGCACAACAAGCAGTGCAGCCAGCAGAATATATACTACAAGCTGTTCCTTCTTCTGATTTTTGAGAAGCGAGAATACTTTCTCTCTCATAAGCTATTCCCGGATCTCTACTATAATATGCTCCGGCTCCACCTGATAGACCCTGGACAGCTCCTCTTTTGCGCTCTCCTGCAGTCTTTTTTTCTTCTCTCTTTCCTGCTGATCGCTTCCGTCGCCATCTGCTTCCCCGCAAATTGAGATACGCTCCACCTCCACCCCTTCCTTCTGATCCAGCTTCACATTTACGCTGGTGCCCGAGATACCGAGTTCTTCCAGATACATACGGATCTGCATTTCAATTTCTTTCTCGTATGCATGATAAAGATACGTTTCCTGATATCCTTCCATTGCCATATATCCGTTTTCCATTGCTTTTACCTCCTCTTCCAATGTCAGCTGATCCAATGTTTTTTCCAATGTTTCCTCAAGATGGCTGATCTGAAGCAGCGGACGGGCCAGTACCAGAATCATGACAATCCCAAGGAAAAACTGCAGATATTTTCGATATTGATTTTCAGGAAGTATCTGCAGCACTGCCGTCATAAAAATCAGATAGGCGGCAACCGTACGAAGCCATCCAAGAACCGCCTCCGCCACTTTCCTCATTCCCCCTTCTATGAAAATGTTCCCGCCAGAATCGCAATCGTCAGCAAAAACAGGATTTCTACTGTCAACAGCAGTTTCAGCAGCAGGCCATATCCTTTTCCGACTGTTGAAAGGCAAAGAGCAATCCGCTTATCCGAAATCGGCTGACAAACTGCAGCCAATATCCGAAGCGACAGCCCGGCTGTAAGGAAATGGACTACAGGGGCAATTCCCGAAAGCAGCATAACAATCATTGCTGTGACGCCAAAACAATTCCGGATCAATACCGCAGACGCAATTACCATCTCCGTAACCGCATTGATTGCTCCTCCCACCCCCGGAATAGCTCCCGCTGTTTTCCCGATCGCCGTCCTCTTTAGCTGATCAAGAACAGGCGCGATCAGGCTTTTGATAATCTGAAGTCCCAGAAGAAGTCCCAGCGCCGACTTCATTGTCCACTCAATTCCGCTCTCCAGAAGCTCTGTCATATGAGAAAGAAATTCCTCTTTGGAGAGATGATTGACCATGGACATCAGAATATAGATCTGAATTGCCGGAAGCAAAACAGAAGTCATTATTTTTTCCACTGCCCAGATGACAAGCAATGCCATCTGATAAAATACGGATGCCTGAGACACTCCCCCGGATGTGGCAACTGCCAGATAATAAGAAGGGGTTAAAATCCGCATAAAGCCCACAAGCCCCTCCAGCGTCATCTTCAGATTATCTCCGGAGGACTGGAAATTTTTCAGCAGAAGAGCAAAAAGCAGCAGGTAGATGATAAAAAAGCTGTTCTCCGAAACCTGATTTCCGGCAAACGCCCCGGCAAAACTGTTCAGTATCCCGCTAAACAAAACCAGCACAAGCAGCTGCACCATCAGATTTTTCTGTGCTTTGAGGCTGTTTTTTACCCACTTTACTGCTGTTTGGGTGATTCTGGAAGAAGTAATCTCATCCTTTCCATCCATCAGCCCCTGCATCGTTTCCCGAAAAGAAAACTCCTGTCCCTCCAGAAGATGATTCACTGCCTCTTCCAGCTGCTCCAGATCCATCTCCCGGAGCATCGATTCCCCGGCTTCCCCCAAAAGCTCCTGTTCCTCTTCCGTCAAATTTTCCGGTGTGAGAACACTTTCCTCTGCCTGTACTTCCACTGCTCCCCATCGAAACAGCAGACACAGAGTCAAAATACAAACGATCTTTTTCTGCAGCGTCATGAGAGAAATCCGTGAATTGTTTCCATAAGTGCCAGCAGGATCGGCATACCAAGTGCCAGAATGGACAATTTGGAAAACACTTCAATCTGTCCTGCGATTGACGAACATCCGGCATCTTTGCAGATTCCGGAGGAAAACTGTCCGATATAGGTAATTCCGATCATTTTCAAAAGAGTATTCAGATACGTGGAATCCAGCGGGAGATACTCCTGTACCTTTCTTAGCATCTCAATCAGATAATCCATTTTTCCCACTGCGCAAGTCAAAATACAGATTCCTGTTCCAAGCGTTACATACAGGGCGTATTCTCCTCTTGTCTCTTTCAGAAGAATACAAAGCACAGTTCCCGCCGTCCCGAGCAGTGCAATCCGAATTACATCCATCTCCCTACTCCTTTTCCTACAGGGCAAACAGCCGTTTGATGTCCTCGAATAGATCATAAATATAGGGAAGAA
Source organism: Lachnospiraceae bacterium (assembly GCA_028727605.1). GTDB lineage: Bacteria > Bacillota > Clostridia > Lachnospirales > Lachnospiraceae > Fusicatenibacter. The sequence continues at coordinate 18,360 of JAQYOA010000047.1, read as the reverse complement.
TCCAGAAAAGTACGATGATCAGCCCTGCCAGGCTTGCCAAAAATGCCTGCTCTTCTCTCCCGCTGTGTTTTAACACCTGACACAGCACGGACACCAGAATTCCCACCGCACCGATCTTAAACAAAATCCCTACATCCACAGGTTTTCCTCCCAACCACAGCTCCATCCCAGTCACTCGCACGCTCAAGCTCATTTTGAGCAATCAGAAAAACAGAACAATAAGAAAAAGACCGCCCATAATTCCAAGGCTCCGACAGAGCTTTTTTCTTACAGGTAGTCCAACATTCAGTTCTTCTATCTTTTGTTTCAATTGTTCCTCATACTGTTCCAGCTGTGAAAGCTGCATCGACCGGTCCAGATAACCAAGGCCCGCCCCAAAGCTTTTCAATTCCTCCAGATCTCCTGATGTCAGCCTGGTTTGACGCAGATGACAGTCCACATTTTCGGAAAAAACTTCCGAAAAGCTGCTGCCTGAACATCGCTGCAAATCTTCGGAAATGCTTTTTAGAAAATCGCGATAGGGATCCTCCATGCGTCCGCCGATTGTCCAGAAAGCATCCGGAAGCGGAGTCGCCGCATAGGAAATCTCTCCTTTTAAGAAGCTTAGTATTTTCCGCAGCATCAGAAGATCCCGGATCCGTTGGGAATATGCGGCACTTTTCAGCCAGCCGATCCCGGCGCAGGACGCCGCAGACAGAAAAAGCGCCATCCATCGGATCATGAACATACCTCTCTTCGATACAGCGTCGTTCCCCTGCCGTCAAAAATCGCCTGGACACTTCCGATTCTGGGCTGTCCCCCAAGCACCACATAGCGTTCAAAAACATGCTCTTCCACCAGGCGGCACAAAAGAGGCTTTTGCTTAATATCCTCAATGGAATTTCCGTGAACTGTTGCCAGAAGCTTGCAGCCGCAGTTGACCACCGATTCCATCGCATGAATATCTTCACTGGTTCCGATCTCATCCACAGCCACTACATCCGGCGACATGGATCGGATCAGCATCATCATTCCTTCCGCCTTGGGACAACAGTCCAGCACATCTGTACGGATCCCGATATCATTCTGCGCCACACCGAGATAACATCCCGCAATTTCACTGCGCTCGTCCACCACTCCCACGGTCAGGCCCGGAAATTCCTTGCTTCCATCCGATATCTGCCGGATGATATCCCGCAGCAGTGTGGTTTTGCCGCAGCGAGGTGCCGAGACGATCAATGTATGGTGAAATTCATTGCCGTCCATCAGATAAGGCAGCACCATATCCGCACAGCCTTTCAGCTGATGGGCAATCCGCACATTGATGCAGGAAATATGACTGATCCCTTTGACCCGCTCCCCTTCCAGAATCGTTTTCCCGGCAATCCCGACCCGATGACCGCCCTGCACGGTCAGAAAACCCTGGCGAAGTTCCTCCTCATACGCGTACAGCGAATAATTTCCTATGTATTCCATGGTATCCCGAATATCTTCTGCACGGATCACATATCCTCTGCTCCCGTCTGTCTGCATTGTTCCCGTTTCATCGGGAAACTGTTCTTTCGCTGCGTATACAACCAGAAGCGGTGCTCCTGTTCGAAGACGGATTTCCTGCACTTTGTCGAAATCCAGATTGGCAGTTTCCAGAATCTTTCTGACATTTCCGGAAAAGAGGCGAAGAAGATCCGCTCCCTGTATCGTCTGACTGTTCACCTCTGTATGCCTGTCTTTTCCTGCTATTCTTTTCATCCTGATCACCTCTTAACTTTAGTATATGCATCAGGTGAAAGAATAGAACCTTTCACTCTCCAAGGCGCCAAAACCTCACAGGCACTTTTTTCTCTGTCCAAACAGCTCCAAAATAGCCCTCATACGGAATAAATTCAAAACAGTATCCCGTCTTTTTCTCACTTCCGAGGTTATGGGACAATCCTCTTCCATCCCATTTTGCAAAGCTCTCCTCCCTGGTCCAGATTTGAAAAAATACACGTTCCGGATCTTCTGATCTCTGAATTTCCTGCACTTCTTCGGCGGAAAAAAAACGTCCGGCTATCTTTTCGGCGGCTGACGGAACTTTTTCCTGAATATCCACACCAACCGGAAACGGCGCAAAAGCACAGACAGCAACCGATCCGGAATGGCTGATATTATAATGGATTTCCGGATGGTGAACCAGATACGGCTTTCCATACGGAGTTTTTCCGATCGGTTCTTTCTCTCCCTCCAAACCGTAAAGCTCCGTCAGCCCATAATACAGCAGTTCCCGCCCAAGTTTTGAAAGCCGATGGGATCGCTCTTTTTTGGAAACTTCTCCCAGTTCTCTCTTTTTCATATATACAACCACGCCGTTTCGCCCAAAATCCTTCGCACCGTTTCCATTTCGTTCCATCATCTGGTTTTGCCTCTTTCTTTTCCATTCAACTCAGGCATTACCGTACAAAGCATGGTTACAAAACAGGCCGTTCCGCCGATAAAATTCGAGATCGGTTCCGCAAGAAACACGCCGTTTACACCAAGATTTCCGATTCTCGGCAGCAAAAATGTCAGCGGAACCACAATGACAACCTTGCGAAGCAGAGAAAAGAAAATAGCGAATTTTGCTTTTCCCAGAGAGGTAAAGGCCGTCTGACCGGAAAACTGCAGTGCCATCATAAAAAATCCGAAGAAATAAATATGAAGTGCCGGAACCGCTGCCTTCATCAGCTCCGCATCCCGATTAAAAATTCGTATAAAAAATTCAGGGAAGAGGAAAATCAGTCCCCAGATTACCAGCGTGTATGAAATACAGGTAATCGCCGAAAAACGAATTCCTTCCTTTACTTTCTGATAGCTCCCCTCGCCATAATTATAGCTCAATACCGGGGATGCTCCATTGGTGAGACCGCCCACCGGGGTCTGTGCCATCTCCCTTACCGAATTCAGGATTGTCATAATACTGATGTACAAATCTCCGCCATACTGCTGCAGCATGGTATTGCATGCCACCTGCACCAGGCTGTTGGTAAAGGACATCATAAAAGAAGAAACTCCAAGCGCCATAATTGATTTGACTCTCCCTGCATCAAGCCGCATGGAAGAGCGCCGCAGCTTTAAGACTGCCTGTTTTCCGATGAGGAAATGCAAAACCCATGCAGCGGACAGCGTCTGGGAAATAACCGTTGCGGTTGCAGCTCCCCTCACTCCCATTTTACACACAAAAATCAAAATCGGATCCAGAACAATATTCACTCCCGCGCCAAGCAGAACAGTCAGCATTCCGATTTTCGCAAAGCCCTGGCTGTTAATATACGGATTCATGCCCAAAGCGATCATGACAGGGACCGTTCCGCAAAGATAGATCCGGATATAGCTGCCCGCATACCGGTACATTTCATCACTGGCGCCAAACAGATACAAAATCGGTTTTTGAAAAGTCAGACCAATTGTCATCAGTACAATTCCCACCAGAAGCAGCATCGCAAATGCGTTTCCCATAATCCGTTCTGCTTCCTGGTCATCTCCCTTTCCTCTCGCTATGGCACATAAAGGGGAACCGCCTCCGAACAAATTGGTAAATGCTGTGATCAGCATAATAATCGGGAAACATAATCCCAGGCCTCCAAGAGCAATCTGGCCATCTCCCGGCATCATTCCGATATAAATACGATCCACAATATTATAAAGCAGATTCAGAAGCTGTGCCGCAATCATCGGTAATGCCACTGCCATGATATTCTTCTTTACACTTCCTCTGGAAAAATCCGTCTGTCTCGCCATTTTCCATCCTCCTCCCTTAACATTTCAGCACATCTCCGAATAAAAAACCGTGACAGCCTGCACGGGAAACCATCTCATTCCCTGCAGATCATCACGGTTTTCTTTTCGTTATACAGTTTTCTTTCCAGAAACTTATGCGTTTCTTCCGCAGCAGTGTTTATACTTCTTGCCGCTTCCGCACGGACAGGGATCATTTCTTCCGATCTTTTTGCCTTTTACGATAGTACCGGATTTCTTCTGTTCCAGATACAGAGCTTTCTTCTGTTCTTCTGTGAAAATCTCGTCCCACATCGGCAGGTTGTACAGCCAGTCTGCTTTCGCATCCACCATGTTCTTATACAGAAGCTCTTTGTCAAAAGCAAGTGTAACCTCGGTATCTTCCTCCATCTCCTCAATCGGATTCGGAATCAGAAGACTGTCATTGATTCCATCCAGAAATCCTACCATCGTCATTACATCAATTTTATATTTTTCAGCCAGTTCCTTAACGGTTCCCTTGACAACTTCATCCGGATTGGAGAGCAGCTGCTCATAAATTCCCTTCTCGATCAGGAAATAATTCGTCCAGAATTTCTGAAGCTCTTTCTTGTCGGCTTCCTGATTATAAGCGATATCACGCCATGTCTGTAATAAACTCATTCTTTGATAACCATCCTTCATCTAAACTATCGTAATCACAGTAATCCTTTCCGGCTGCGCCGGCAGATATAAGTATATAGGAATCCCCTGGGAAAATCAACCCTTTGGACTAATTTTCCGTTCCGGGGAGTTTCGGCAGTACGGTATCGCCAAGCGGAATTCCCCTGTGATCTACCGAAGTGGAGAATACGATCTGTGTCTTGGTTCTTCCGAAATGCTGCAGCTGTCCGATAAACTGATCCAGCTCTGTTGTCGTACGGAACACAACTTCCATCAGCATGGAATAATCACCCGTCACACAGTTGCACTCAATTACGTTGGAACAGGCAGCTATGTAAGGATAAAACTCCTTTTTCTGAACCGGCTCTACTTCCAGATTAATAAATGCCTTAATCCGGTAATCAAATACTTCCGGATTGATGCTTGCACGGTACCCCGTTATCACTCCTTCTTTCTCCAGACGGTCAATTCTTGCTGAAACCGTAGGGGACGTCAGGGATACCTTATCAGCGATTCCTTTCAGCGGCATACGGGCGTTCTCCTGAAGCAGAGACACAATCTTTCGGTCCACCGCATCCAATTCATGCTTCATCTCTTCTCGTCCTTCTCTTTATCTTTTCGTTCTCGCCAGCCTTTTGGCTCTGCGTTTTCTTTTCCATCGGAAGGCTCGATCTTTGCAAGTTTCCTTACAATCGTGTTTTCCACCCGATGTTCCTTGACACGGATCACCTTGATTCGCAGTGCTTCCGTTTCCAGTTCGAACTGGCTTCCGTCATCCGGCACAGCTCCCAGTTCCCCGAAAATATAACCGCCAAAGGTCTCATATTCTTCCACCGGCAAAACAACGGAAAGTTCCTCGGCCACATCATCCAGCGACGTCGTTCCCATGATTTTCCAGGTGTCTGCATTGATCTGTTCAATCTCTCTTGGCTTATCCGCGTCCGTCTCATCAACCAGATCACCGACCAGCTGCTCGATCAGATCTCTCACCGTCACAATGCCGTCCATACCGCCGTATTCATCCAGCACAACAGCAAAATAATTACCGCTCTTTTTCATATTCCGAAAAAGTGTTGCAGCTTTAATATTTTCAGGTACAAAATAAGCCGGCTTGATCGCCTCACTGATCACATTCTCATGTGTTTTCTTGCGAAGGCGGAAATAATCCTTTGCATCCAGAATGCCCACAACATCATCTACGCTCTCTCCGCAAACCGGGTAGTAAGAGTGGCGGCTCTCATGAATCGTCTCTTCCCATTCTTCCACGCCGTCATCCATCCAGAGCAGATCCACATCCGTTCTGTGCGTACAGATTTCGTCCACAATAATATCGTCAAACTCAAAGACATTCTGAATCATATCTTTCTCTTCACAGTCAATGGTGCCCTTTTCACTTCCCGCGTCCACCATCATCCGGATTTCTTCCTCCGTTACCTCATCCTCTTCCTCGTTGGGGTCGATTCCGAACAATCGGAGAATTCCGTTTGTAGAGACGGTCAAAAGCCATACAAGGGGAGCAAATACTTTCGCCACTTTGCTTATCAGCCCGGAAATACCAAGTGCAATTTTTTCAGAATGCTTCATGGCAACACGTTTTGGCACCAGCTCTCCGAATACCAAAGTAACATAAGATAAAATCAGCGTAATCAGGATAACTGCGATTGCATTCAGTGTTTTTTCCGGAATCGCAACTCCCGTTCCCAGAATCCAGGAAACCAGAGGATCCGAAAAATTATCTGCCGCAAATGCACTGCCCAAAAAACCGGACAGAGTGATGGCTACCTGTATGGTGGCCAGAAATTTTGAAGGGGAGGATGTCAGCTTCATCAGACGAACCGCCTTCTTATTTCCCTCATTGGCCATTTTTTCCAGTTTGGCATCATTGATCGAAACTACCGCGATCTCCGCACAGGCAAAAACCGCATTTACCGCAATCAATACAATCTGCAGGATTATACTGCCAGCTATGTCACTATCCAAAAGATTCCTTCCTCCTATCTGCTACTCTCAGGCATTCTTCAAAAATGCCACATATGCCTTCTTTGCTTCATATACATCTGCTTTGCTTGTGATCTCCCACGGAGCATGCATGGAAAGTACCGGTACTCCGGAATCAATCACTTCCATACCATAAAGCGCCATAATATAAGCGATTGTTCCGCCGCCGCCCACATCAACTCTGCCAAGCTCTGCTGTCTGCCAGTTTACTTTGGCATCATCAAAAATAGCGCGAAGAGTTCCGACATACTCTGCATTTGCATCATTGGAACCGCTCTTTCCGCCTGATCCGGTAAATTTATTGATCACGATTCCCTTTCCGAAAAATGCCGCATTCTTTTTCTCAAATGCAGAAGCATATAACGGATCGAAAGCCGCGCTCACATCGGAAGAGAGCATTCTCGAAGATGCCAGACATCTGCGCAGGGCCAGATCACTGTTTTTGCCGCACAGTGCCAGAAGCTCAGCCATTGTATTTTCAAAGAATCTTGACTGCATTCCGGTAGCTCCCACACTGCCGATCTCCTCTTTGTCTACCAGCAGACAGCAGGTTGTCTTCTCCGGATCCTCTACTTCAAGCATTGCCGCAAGAGAAGTGTAAGCGCAGACACGGTCATCCTGTCCGTACGCCATAATCATGCTCGCATCAAATCCCAGTTCACGTGCTTTTCCTGCCGGAACAATTTCCAGTTCTGCGGAAAGGAAGTCCTCTTCCTCAATGCCGTATTTTTCTTTCAGAAGTTTTAAGGTCATCGCCTTGACCGCATCTTTTTCCTCTCCGTCCAGAGGAGCGCTTCCAATGAGAAGATCCAGATTCTCGCCCTCGACCACGGTCCTTGCTGCCTTCTCCTGCTGTTCTCTGGAGAGATGAACCAGAAGATCGGTCACACAGAATACCGGATCGTTTTCCTCCTCACCGATGACAATATCCACAACCTCACCGTTCTTCTTTGCAACTACGCCGTGAATTGCAAGAGGAAGGGTTACCCACTGCCATTTCTTGATACCGCCATAATAATGCGTATCAAGATAGGTAAATCCGCTGTCCTCATACAGAGGATTCTGTTTTACATCCAGACGCGGGGAATCAATATGTGCGCCCAGAATATTCATACCTTCCTCCAGCGGTTTCTTTCCGATCTGGAACAGTGCAATCGCTTTTTTCATGCAAACGGCATATACCTTATCGCCGGGTACCAGTGCTCTGTTCTCCCTGATATATTCTGCAATATCCACATATCCGGCTTCTTTTGCCTGTCGAATGGATTCTGTCACACACTCTCTTTCTGTTTTTCCCGCATCAAGGAATGCCCGATAAGCTTCATTCAGTTTTTCCAGCTTTTTCATATCTTTTTTCTTGTAGTCATTCCATGCTGTTTTTCTTTCCATGTCGTTCTCCCTTTTCTATGTATTTCATAATGGATGCCTCTATTATAAATTGTTTTCCGAAGAAAAACAATGCCTGAATGAAAGAAAGGTCTGCGGCATTTCTGCCGCAGACCAAAAGGGGAGGATAAGTATTTCAAGATTATCCTTTGTACGGTGATCATCGAAAGGGGGATTTCGATGACACTTACAGTATATCCCCATTCTGTTCTTTTATTCATCTGCACATTCTTTTTTCTGATCAGCAGCAGAAAAATCCTCTTCCTCCGCAGCAGCAGCAATTGCAAAGAGCATTGATTGCCATACATTCACAGCACCATTTCCCGAAGTCTCCGCCGGTTCTGTCATATCCATATCCGGTTCCCATATCCGAATACCAGGCACCGCCGCCCTGGAGCTGGTTCAGCAGCTGCTGGTACTGCGCATTCCCGGGTTCCATATTGACAGCTCTCTGCGCATCCTGCACGGCATTGATATTATTTCCCATACCGGAATTGGCAATCGCATGCAGAAAATACCATTTTGCCGGACGATCGGTTAAATCATTCAAAACATTCATCGCCTCACGGTAATGTCCGCTGTTGATATAATTCGCAGCCGCCTGCAGTTTCATATCCTGTTCCGAATTTCCGTATCCGCGGTTCGCCCCGCCGTAACCGCCGCCAAACGGATCGTATCCGCCGTAACCGGAACCGCTGCTTTGATAGGATGAGCCATGTTCTTTCTCATCCATGATCTGTTTATATGCCTGCTGCACCTGTTTAAATTTTTCTTCTGCTTCCGCTTTATTTGGATTATTGATGTTGGCATCCGGGTGATATTGTCTGCTGAGCTTCCGATAAGCTTTTTTTATCTCATCTGTGGAAGCGTCTCTCGATATGCCAAGCACCTCATATGGATCTGTCATCAGTGTTTATTCTCCTCATTCCGGCCATCCCGCCTGCTCTTTATCGTCTCAAACTTTGCCCAGATACCAGCATACAATATATTTCTCAAAATGTCCACATTTTCCAGAATCGGAAGTTTCTCGAATGCCCTTGAGGCCTCAGCTGTCATCATCAGAAGAATCTGTTCCGCTTTTTCCTCGTAATCCGGATCATCCGAAATGGAGAGAAACGGATTGTAATTTCCTGTCTTTTTATCCTTTTCCAGATCTTCGTAGGCATCCATGAGGTATATAAATTTGCCAAGGAAAAAACCGAGTTTTCTCAGTTCATCACTCCAGATATCCTCCTTCGGGACAAATATTTCCGCCATAACCTCCCCGGTATATCCGGCCGCAAGGTCCAGATCCTCAATCCGCTCCTTCTCACATTCATGAAGTTTTTTGAGATATTCATTGATTGCCGCCGTCTGCCTTGGATACCCGGCAGAAATCTGCTCTGCTGATTTCTTCAGCAGCTTTGCCGCCGCAAGAGCACTGTGTTTTTTCTCATCTTCCCAGTCGTCCAGCAGATTGTAGTAGGCCAGCAGTACATTCATATCCGCGCAGTAGTGGATGTACTGATTTCGCAAACAGGGATGTTTCTTGCCCGGATGCATGACACAGTAATGCTCTTCCTGCACCGTTTTGCTCTCATACAGCCCGGTCAGCAGAATTGCAAGAAACGTCATATCATAGGTGAGTGTTGCCTGACCTGTTTTTCTGTAATTTTCTTTTAACTCCTGACAGATTCCACAGTAATAGGCCTGATATTTATCATAATCTTTCAGTTTCAGGTCGTCTTTTTTGATCGTTATGTAACCAAACATCCTCTCCGCTCCTTTATTGCCTTACAGCCATCCGAGATTCAAGTATTCTTAATAAATTTTGTTCCGCACTTCGGGCAGCGGATTTCAATATGACCTTTTCCTTTCGGTACGCGTACCTGCTGATGACAGGACGGACAGCGAAAATAGCAATGCTCCTTATCTTTCCAGGAACGGGTTCCGTTGCGGAAAAAGCCGGTAACCCTGTTTTTCAGTGAAAGAAACTTCTGATTCTCCGCATAACGCTTGGAATGATTTTTGGACAGCATCCGCACATAACTCCATACGATCAAAACCAGCGCCAGATAATAAATCAGTGTGCTTCCGGAAAAGAGTCCGATCAGCATGAGTGCAATGGCAGCCCACAGAAGGAAGTTTCCGAACTGGTCAACCCCATAGCGGCCATACATGAATCTGGCAATTTTTTCTCTCAGTTTGTTCATCTTTAAAATTTCCCCATTTCTTTCTGGATTATCTGATGCTGCCCTTTCCCTGCACGCGTCAGATCTGTTTACTTTCTTACAATACTCTATTCCTTTTATCGAAAAAAAGCAATTCTACCCTCCATTAATTTTTTCTAAATTTCCTAAAAAATAGAGGTGCTTTCACTTTTCACTCTCATTCTTTTATGTTATTCTATGATGCAGAACTGATTCTTAACAAAACAGCTGCCCGAAACGGGCAGGAAAGGAGACGCTGTTATGAAAACTCCAAAAAGAATTGCTGCCTGGGCCGGAATTTTGATTTTGGTCGGATTTGCGGCAGGCGCTTTGATTTTTTCATTTATCGACGCGGCATGGGCCCAAACCGCGCTTTCCATCTGTCTGTACTGCGCCATTATGGTACCGGTTTTTCTCTATGCCGTTCTGCTGGTGGCACGGGTTCTGCGCCGCTCTTCCAATGAAGATCCGGCTGCGAAAAACAATTCCGAAACAAAGGATGGAAAAAAACGATGATTGATACTGTCATTTTCGATGTCGGACGTGTGCTGGTAGACTGGAACTACAATCGTTATCTGGAGGAGTTCTCCTTTTCCGGGGAGAAAAAAGCAAAAATAAAATCTGCCATCTTTGAAGGCCCTTACTGGCCCATGGCAGATCGCGGAATTCTCACTTTCGATGAATTGCTTCACGGATTTATCTCTCTGGCACCGGAATATCAGGAAGATATCTGCCGTGTCATTGACGGCGCGGAAAAAACGATTTCTCTTTACTCTTATTCGGTTCCTTTCGTAAAAGAACTAAAGGAGAAAGGACTTCGTCTGTATCTTCTGTCCAATTATTCCCGGTTTCTTCTGGAAAAGACGAAACACAAGATGGATTTCCTGCCCTATATGGACGGTGCTCTCTTCTCCTACAGCTGCCACCTTATAAAACCGGAAGCGGAAATTTACCGCCTTCTTCTGGATCGCTTTCAGATTGAGCCTTCCCATGCGGTATTTTTCGATGACACCCCCGCAAACGTTCAGGGGGCCATCGATCTGGGAATTCATGGAATCCACTTTACCGGTTATGAAAATGCGAGAAAAGCACTTACCGCTCTGCAGGTCCTGTAGATATCTATTTTCTGCAGATAAATACACCGGCTTCTTTTGTGATAGATATTCCCCGGTTTTTTTGAATTTTTTCTTCCAGAAATTCCCTGAATTCCTGCTGTCTCGGATACAGATACTCATTCTGATTTCCATGGCAGGACAAAATATAGTCCAGAAGCGGCTCGGAACGGTCCACCAAAAGGCGATCCTTATAAAGCCGTTTCTCGACTTTTGAAAAACAGGGCGAGAGCAGTTTTTCCCCCTGATCCAGCCCGAAAATCTTATAGAGAGCCACCTCGGACAGATTGATCCGCGGATCAAATTCCTGCACCAGTTCTGTGATTTCTCTCATATGCCCGCTTCCGTAGGTACTGCAGATAAAAATACCATCCTTTTTCAGCACTCTGCTGATCTCCTGCAGACCTTTTCCAAGATTCTGAAGATAAAAAAGAACATGATTTGCAATCACCCGATCGAACTGTTCATCGGCAAACGGAAGCTCCTGACAGTCACAGGTACAGAATCGAAACTGTTTCGCCAGTTCTTTGCCCAGATTTTCTTTTGCATCCCGGACCATTCCATCGGATAGATCCGTAAGAATGATGTCGCGCCTTTTTAGTTCCTCCATCTTCGCACTTTTCCAGAGCTGACCGTTTCCGCAGCCCACTTCCAGAACGCCTGCTGCACTGTCAAGATCAATCTGATCGTACAGCCACGGAAACCATCCCTGTCTGTTCTCGGAATATTTCTCATGAAGGGAGATACGGATATTCAGGTTTTCCCCGTTTTTGTACTGTTCCACCAGCAATTTCTCCATATCGGTTAAATGGATCAGATTCAGGATTTCATTCCAGTCAATCTGGTTTGTCTCCTCCAAAACCTGCATCGTATTTTCCAGCGCTTTCTCCATCTGTTCCAGATTTTCCATCTTTTTCCGGATCAGGCCGATCTGCATTTTCAGCGATTTCAGAATGTCCTCACCGGTATCATGAATTGTCATATTCCCGATTTCTTCCAGCGAGAAACCCAGATATTTCAGCGAGAGGATTTTCTGCAGTTTCAGAAAATCCTCATCCGAATACATCCGATAACCGGACTGATTGACAAAGCTCGGTTTCAGAATCCCTTTTTTATCATAATAGCGGATGGTTCGGATGGTCACATGGGCCATCCTTGCAAATTCGCCGGTTGTATAATAACGCTCCATAACCACCGCTCCCAATCCTTTAAAAAGGAGAACCTTTCTTACTGTTTCCCGTCAGCCTCTTCAAGACGCTCTCCATACATTTTGTCAAAATAATTCTGATATTCTCCGCTGATGATATGTTTCCACCAATCTTCATTGTCCAGATACCACTGAATTGTCTGGGCAATTCCGGTATCAAACGTATATTTCGGCTTCCAGCCAAGTTCCGTTTCGATCTTCGTGGGGTCAATTGCGTATCTTCTGTCATGTCCCGGACGGTCCGCTACATATTTGATCAGGGATTCCGGTTTATTCAGAGCCTTCAAAATGGTCTGAACCACCTGAAGATTTGTCCGCTCATTATGTCCGCCGATATTATATACCTCTCCCACTCTTCCGTTGTGGATAATCAGATCAATCGCCTCACAGTGATCGGACACATGGAGCCAGTCTCTGACATTCTGTCCGTTCCCGTACACCGGAAGCTCCTCATCTGCCAGGGCACGGCTGATCATAAGCGGAATCAGTTTTTCCGGAAAATGATACGGCCCATAATTGTTGGAACATCTGGAAATCGTCACCGGAAGGCCGAAGGTTCTGTAATATGCCAGCACAAACAGATCTGCGCTTGCCTTGGAGGAAGAATACGGGCTGGAGGTATGGATCGGAGTCTCCTCAGTAAAGAACAGATCCGGGCGGTCCAGCGGGAGATCTCCATATACCTCATCGGTGGATACCTGATGATATCTCTTTACACCGTATTTTCTGGAAGCGTCCAGAAGTACACGAGTACCCATGACATTCGTCTGAACAAAAATGCCGGGATCTATGATGGAACGGTCTACATGACTTTCTGCCGCAAAATTGACAACGATGTCAAATTTTTCTCTCTCAAACAGATCCATGATAAAAGCTTCGTCTGCGATATCACCTTTCACGAAGTGATAGTTCGGTTTATCTTCCACCGGTTTTAACGTTTCCAGATTTCCTGCATAAGCCAGAAGATCCAGATTTACGATCTCATAATCCGGATATTTATTTACCATATGATGTACAAAATTTCCGCCGATAAAACCGGCGCCTCCTGTTACCAATACTTTCATAATCCAACTCTCCTGTTCTTTTTTCTTGCATCCACTATAAAGGGTGACGCAGCGTCACGGTCAAGCACTTTTTTTATAAAGTTTAAATACCAACGCAATCGGCGCAGATCCGCCTCTGCGTCCCAGCGGCACCTTCACGCGGATTCCCTCTGGTGTATGCTCATAGCAAAGCTCCTCACCGCTATCCAGCAGCGTCACTTTTTCAACCGGCTGCCGATATGGGAAGCAAACATACGGCTCCACAGATTCCCGCTCGTTCGGATAAAGCCGAATCGCATAGACATAATCTCCTTTCTGTGTGAAGGAAACCGTTCCGGATTGATACGGTGCACAGATCCGTGTTCCGTAGATCGCCTCCCCATACGTTCTAAGCCACGCTCCCAAACCATACAGGCTGTCCATTGCATCTACCGGGATTCTTCCATCCGGCTGAGGGCTCACATTGAGCGCCAGGTTTCCTCCCTTTGCCACGATTCCTACCAGAATATTAACCAGCTCCCTTGGAGTCTTATAATGATCCGCATACTGATAAGTAAAATCCTCTCCAAGACACAGGCAGCTCTCCCACGGAACAAACAGGGGTTCCTCGGGAACACACATTTCCGGCGTTACATAATTTTCATATGCACCCCCGATAGTCCGGTCCACAGACAGTACCCACGGCTGTATTTTCCTTGCCTCTTCCACGATCTCACCAAGACGGATATCCTGTCCGTTCCGACGGCTCACCCATCCGGCATCAAACCAGAGAATGTCCAGTTTGCCATAGTTCCGGCACAGCTCCAGTACCTGATTCTTTGTAAACTGTACAAACTTCTCCCAGCGCTCCGGCTCCTCTTTCGGATCGTACATCGGACCGCGAGTAGTCGGATTGGGATCCTCAATCTCCGGTGTGCGATAATAAGGTGTATGCCAGTCTGCCTTGGAAAAATAAGCACCGATTCCAAGCCCCTGGTCACGAAACGCCCGGAACATACTCTTCACAATATCCGCATTCCGATTGGTATGGTACGGGCAGTCCGGTGCAGTTACTTTATAGTTCGTATACTGGGAATCAAAGAGGCAGAATCCATCGTGGTGCTTTGTTGTCAGGATCAGGTATTTAAAACCGCAATCCCTGGCCATCTGCGCCCATTCCTCCGGCTGAAAGCGAATCGGATTAAAGGATTTGTTCAAATCGTAATACTGTTTTTTGAACTCTTCCATGTCTTCCGTCCAGTTAATCTGATGGCGTGACCAGTCATCGTCCACATCACTGAGTGCCCAGGATGCCACAATTCCAGGCTGACAGTATAAGCCCCAATGCATCATCAAAGACAGTTTCTGATCCTGAAACCATTCCAGCTGTTTTACCACCTCCGGGTCCTTCGGCGGAATGTAATCCCTTGCCGCACTGTAATTATGCACTCCCTGCTGTACAATTTCTTCTGTATTTTCTGTATTTGTACTCATTGCTTCCCCCTTTAACCTTTAAAAATTATTTTATAAACACAAGATGACCGGAATCCGACCATTCTTCGCTGTAATGAAACATCCCCGATGGAAACTCGCGGATTCTTTTCACATCCGTCACCTGCTCTTCCGCAAGAAACCGTACCATCTCCCCCCGCGCCATTTTTGCAAGAGTCCCTTTCTGATGGATTTTTCCATTCTGAAGTTCTCCGAAAATCACTGTAATCATGTGATCCTTTGGGGTCAGATATGGTTCAATGCATTTTGCATATTCTTTGGACGCCAGATTCAGGATGATTCCGTCCTCCTCCCGAACTGCCTCATACAGTCGTTTTCCCCAAAACTCATACAGATTTTTGCAGGAGTCTACTGCAAGAACCGCCTGCATCTCCAGACGGTAAGGAACGACTCCGTCAAAAGGAGAAAGCACCCCATAGAATCCGGACAAAATCCGAAGGTGTGTCCGCAGATAATCTAAGGCGTGATCCGAGAGCACCTCCGGTGCCATATGCTGATACTGTAATCCTTCATAGGCAAAAAGCGCCGGTGTCAGATTTCTCTCCAGATCCATCTGCGACAGACGCTGATAGTTCATCTCCGCCAGTTTCTGATTACATTTCCACAAATGCTTTAATTCCTCCAGGGTTTTTCCACAGAGGACTCTCTGCAAACGCTTCGTTTCTTCCAGAAAAACAGGGAACTGCTCAGCTGCAAAATCATCATTTTTTACATTCATTTTCTTGGCAGGCGACAAAATGATTTTCATCTACAGCTCCTCCAGCATCTGCGCAGGATTCTCCGCCGCCTTCACTTTTCCGAATGCTTTTTCAATGACTCCGTTTTCATCGATCAGATAGGTGGTTCGCACAACTCCCATGGAAACTTTCCCGTAATTCTTCTTCTCTTTCCAGACATCATAGGCCTGAATTGCCTCCAGTTCCGGATCGGAAAGCAGTGTAAACGGCAAAGCATATTTCTCCTCAAATCTTTTGTGTGATGCCACACTGTCCTTACTTACACCAAGAATGACTGCCCCCTTCTCTGTAAACTGAGGATATAATTCTCCAAATCCACATGCCTGTTTTGTACAGCCGGATGTCAGATCTTTCGGGTAAAAATAAAGAATTACTTTCTTCCCGCGATATTCTTCCAGTGTATGATAAATACCGTTCTGATCCGGCAAAGAAAAGGACGGCGCTTTTGTTCCCGCTTCCAGCATCTTTTACTTCCTCCCAACCGTGTTTCTTTGTACAAAGTGTAGCATGAGGAACATGAAAAATCAATGCGTTTTCTTTTCTCTACCCTGCTTCCGAAGCCTGTTTCAGGCTAAGCAGAACGTTAAGTCCCAAAGGAAAGGCAATCAGCCCGATCACACCTGCCAGTTTCAGCCCAAGATACATGGCAAGCAGCGCTGCCAGCGGATGCAGTCCAATCTGTTTTCCGACCAGCCTCGGTTCCAGGATACTGCGGATAACGGTAATGACAGCGTACAAAACCAAAAGACCTGCCGCAAGAGAAGTCTCGTTTGTCACAAAAAGCACAATCGCCCAGGGAATGAGAATACCGCCGGTTCCAAGTACCGGCAAAAGATCAAAAACAGCGATTGCGAGTCCAAGCAGCACAGCGTAGGGAATGCGAAGAAGAAGAAAACCAATTGACAGTTCCAGAAATGTGATTCCAAACAGTACCGTATAGGATTTCAAATAGATCAACAGTGCATTTTTTACACACTTTTCGATCTTTTCCAAAAGCTTTTGCTGTCTGTTTTGGAGATGTCCCCGAAGGAACTCCATAATTCCGTCATAGTCCAAAGCAAGAAAGAAGGTGGCAATTACAGTAATCAAAATCTGTACCATACAGTGCGGAATCCGCATGATTCCTTCCGAGATGCACCGAATCACTCCCACAGAAAAATCGGTGATCTGCTTTTCCATGTTTTCCACAAAGTGTTGGATCATGCTGTTGATTCTAAGCGACATTTCCACACTCACCTGAGATGCCGCACGTTCAATCCGGTTCGAAACTCTCTCAATGAAAGGCAGTATCGTATTTTCATAGACGCCGGGAGCGGCTTCCACCAGATTTCCCAGAACGCCAAGCATCTTAATTCCCGCAAAAATCACGATCCAGAACAGGAGAAAATAAAAAAGACCGACAAAGATCACCAGAAGAATTTTTCTTTCTCTTCCGGAAATCCCGTCCAGTCTTTTAATCGGAATCTGAAGGACAAATGCTACCAAAAAGGCAATCAAAAACGGCATCATTACAGGCAAAAGATATTTGCATACTCCCAGTAAAATTCCAAAAAGCAGAAGGTAATAAAACATATCGATGAGAAAACGCTTCTTTTGCTCCATTTCTTTCCCTCCCAGGTAAGCACTTCCGCCGTTTTCTCTATCATTATGTTCCGTTTTCTGTATTCTATTCTTAAAAAATCAGTTTACCACGTTATGAGGAGTTTTTCCCTCGGAAACATCCCGGATTGCCTTCCAGATCATCCCGTAGCCTCTTCGAAAACTTGATGCCGTGATCCCGCCGATATGAGGGCTGAACAGCATTTTTTCTCTGATCTCATCCGGCTGGTTCACCAGAATATGATCTTTTTGCACCGGTTCAAATTCCAGAGTATCCATTCCTGCCATCGCAAGCTTTCCGCTCTTTAACGCCCGGACAATGGCCTCCGAGTCCGCCACTTCTCCCCGTGCCGTATTGATAAAATAGGATCCGTCCTGCATCTTTTCAAAAAAAGCATCGTTTGCCATATGGTAGGTTTTCTCCGTCACCGGTACATGCATACTGATCATATTGCAGGAAGAGAGCAGCTTGTCCAGAGGAAGATAGGAGGCTCCGTATTCTTCTTCTGTTTCCCTGGATTCCGGTGTCCTTTTATAATAAAAGACCTCGGCATGAAAAGCGTTCAAAAGCTTTGCGACACTCTTTGCAATGTCACCGAATCCCACCAGACCTACTTTGCAGTCGGCAAGCTCCAGCAGATTCCCCTGTTTCATATAATTTTCTTTTTTCGTAATCTGGTTCCCGTCATAAACAGCCTGATCTCCGTTTTTGACATCCCGAAGAACTCCCAGCATCAGCAAAATGGTCTGCTCTGCCACAGCCGATGCGTTCATTCCCTGGCAGTTGCACACAAGCACCTTCTTCTCACTGGCTGCATTCAGGTCAACCCCGTTATAGCCGACACCTTCCGAATGAATCAGCAAAAGTTCCGGCATTCCCTCGATCAGTTCCCGCGGAATCTTCGCTATGGCATCTGCTACAATCACCTGAGCATCTTTTGCCTGCTTCAGATATTCTTCAATCGGCAGTCCCATAGGAAGATCGGTCAATTCAATTGTGTTCAATAATTCCGGATCGGCGGCGTATCGTTCCATGTTTCCCGCTTTTCCGATGTGCAGCACCTTTGGTTTCATAAATTAATTACCTCCTACTACAATATATTTATGGTTAATATCCCTTACAGCCAGTAAGGAATTATCCATCTTGTTGCTTAAGCTGTTAGAATGAGTGGTGCAATAGGTCTGGCCTTCACCTCCCAGGACTTTACGTCCGAAAAATAGTCA
>JAQYOA010000046.1 GCA_028727605.1 Lachnospiraceae bacterium | reverse complement strand
GTATACAAAAACAGCGTCCCTACAGAGGATCGGTTTATCAGCAGGTGCACTCTGGACTGCTGAAATCCGTAAAAAAGAGGGCTGAACAGCAGTTCACTCTGCCATTTCAGCCCCAGTTTTAGTATTTTAAAGCTTTTCCCTGTTTACCATAAATCATAAAGCTGCATAGTCTCTGCATCTCTGTACTCATGCTTCTCGTAATATCCGATCAGTTTTCCTTCCTCTCGAAGTGCCACCATATACACATCCTTATTCTGCTTTTCGTTGTGAAAGGTATATACGATATTGTGGCTCTCATCTGCCGCAAACCAGTCAACTACCTGCTGTATTCTGTCTTTTGATTCCTGATTATGACATTCCAGAAGGCTTCTTCCAATCAGCTTGTCTCCGCCCCATTTCTGATAACTCTGTACTGCTGTCGGATTCATATAAATAATCTCGTGTTTCAAATTGCAGATCACTACGGCACATCTGTCCTGAGCCGCAATACTCTTAAAAAAACTGCTATTCATCTGTAACAACTGTCCTTTCTGCTTAAATAATATCATCGATATCAATTTCATACTCCCGATCAATGAGTTTATAATTGACTCTATTCGTTTTCGCAAGTTCCAGAACCTGTGCATTATCTTTCAGCACACTTTCCAGAGTACAGTCCGCATCATCCCCGCGATTTTCGATAGCACTTGCATACGTTTTGATGTCCTGAAAATGATTTTTTATATAATTTTCACTCATCACAAGACAACAATATCGTATATCGCCAAGATAGTTTTTCGCAAAATCCCGTTTCCAGTCAAATGGTATATAACATCCCTCAACAATAAGATTTTGTTTGTTTTCTATCGCTGTCTTAATCATTTCACGGACAATCGGCCACAAATATTCCGTTAATTCAAAATCATCACTCATCGGAGTAAGTTTTGTGTTTCCGCTTCGAATCAGTCCCATTTTCAAATGATCGATTGATAAATATGGATAGTGATATTTTTCAAGAAGTTTTTGTGCCAGCAATGTCTTACCAGTATGAGAAGCTCCTGCAATTAAAATAATCATCTTTTTTCTCCATGCAACCGCCTATTCTCAATTATTGCATCAGATATTTTCCGCAAGCCACATCTTCTATGGCAAGTCCAAGGGCATCAAAGAGTGTGATTTCCTCCTGTGATCTTCTGGCCGGTGCTTTTCCTGTAAGCACCTGTCCCAAGGATCCCACGATGTGTTCTTCCGTGATCAGACCTTCTTCCAGCGGAATCAGATACTCTCCGCTCTCCTTTTTCATGGCCTCGACCTGGTCCGCATACAGTCTGGATGCTGCCACCAGTTCCGAGGTAACCTCTCTCGTTACCGGAGAGAAAGTTCCTACTGCGTTCACATGAGCCCCTGGTTTGACCCACTCTTTTTTCAGATAGGCTTCCTTGCTCGGTGTTACCGTACAGATAATGTCCGCATCCCTGCAGGCTTCTTCCACACTGTCACACACTTTCACAGGCACGCCGAATTTAAGCTCCATTTCCTTCTGATAACGAAGAGCGCTTTCCATGCGGATATCATAGACACTGACCTCCTTGATCGGCCGCACACAAAGCATAGCCTCCAGATGAGAACGTCCCTGGGCACCTGCACCGATGATAGCCAGCTTATGGGAATCTTCTCTTGATAAAAGTCTGGTTGCCAGTCCGCTGACTGCACCTGTCCGGATCTGCGTGATCGCACCTGCATCCGCAAGCCCCGCAACAGAACCATGCTCAGACTCAAACATCATCACATAACCGATATGAGAAGGATATTCTGTCCCTGCATTTCCCGGGAATGCTGTCAGCACTTTTGCTCCGAAATAATCATGATCGCCCATATATGCCGGCATATAACCAAGAACATTGCCATGAGGCAGCTTTGTGATCGCACGCAGCGGCATCATCGCTCTCCCCTCTTCCAGATCGATCATTGCCTGCCCCATCAGATCGATACATTTACTCATGGTCAACCGTTCGAATACTTCCTTTGCCTCTACAATTTTCATCTTCTTATCCCGCCTTTCTATCTGAGATGCAGTTCATCCAGATCTTTATACAACGTATATTTGGACACATGCAGTTTTTCCGCCAGAAAAGGAATGCTTTTTTGCAGCTGAAAGAACTTTTGTTCATCCAAAAGCCGTATCAGGGTCTGACGCCTCTCTTTGCTTAGCTTTCCTTCCATATCCGGCACCATTTCTGCGCAGGAGTCATACACGGACTCCAGTGTACCCGCTCCTTTGTCCCGCATGGTTTCATACAGATTCCCCTGACAGGAGAGAAATCCTCCCATCAGTCCCTGCATTCTCTCCAGCAGTGTCACATCGTAATTGATTCCAAGAATGTAAGCGTAGTCTTCCCCTTGCATCAGAAAGCTGGAGGATTTGATCAGCT
>JAQYOA010000045.1 GCA_028727605.1 Lachnospiraceae bacterium | reverse complement strand
CTTTTTTTGCGGATCGGGCGTTCTTATGAACACTCCGATCCGTTCTTTTTTTCTCGGATTCTCTTTCGGCACATTGCAACTATAACGGCTCCACTCGCCGCTGCTATGATTCCTTTCTGAAATTCTCCCAACTGCAGCGCATAATTCATCCATCCAAACAGATTAATCACAATATGTAAAAACACCGAAGGAAAAATCGATCGATAATACTTTGCCATCCATCCAAGCAAAAGACCAAGCAAAAAAGCGATCATTCCCTGTATCAGATTTTTGTGTGCCATCCCGAAAAATGCAGCCTGTACGATATTGCAAAGGCCAAAAGGCAAATAGTCCATCAATTTCCGGAACAGAACGCCCCGATACAAAAGTTCTTCAAAAACCGGAGCAAAAATTACAGAAAGCAAAAATGCACCAAAAGTAATTTCACTCATTCCACCTGAGGATAGTTTTTCCATATAATTCTGATACCAAACAGGACAGATTTCTGACAGCAGCAGCAGGATCATATCTGCTGCATACTGCCAGAAGATACCCAAAACAAGAATTTCCCCGGTATCAAGAAGTGACGCCGGATATAACCGTGTCGTCTCCTTGCGGCCTCGAAGATCCAACAAATACCACAAAAGAAGAAAAATGCTAAGAACAAGCATCAGCAATGCACTGCCTCCCTTTTGCCCACATTTTTATACTCTCAGTTTTGTTCCTTTGGTGTCCCTTTTTGCCAGCTTTACTTTGCTGTTTAAACTAACCGGTTTTTCATGATAAGTAATCGTGTACTCCATACGGCTTTCCAGCAAATAAGCATGTTCCACCTGGTCTCCGTCATTCAGATGAATTCCCCGGACACCGAGTGCTGCTTTTTTCTTCTCTGGCACTTCATTGGCTGAAAATCGAAGAAAATATCCTCCCTTTGTCTGAAGAACCACATAGCTGCTTTCCCCAAGGATTCCGGCAAAAACAAGTCGGTCTTCTTCCCCGGATAATTTCGTCGCAGCAATTGTTCTTTTTACCACATCAAATTCAGAACCATCCACCACCTTTACCATTCCGGCTGACGTAGCAAACAGCAGCTTCTGATTCTTTATATTAGAAAGAGCGTCCACATATACCATCTGTTCTTTCTGACTGCTGTAATTTCCGAGATTGTCAATCGGCGTACCCTTGTCTCTGAATTTTCCATATGGAATATCCTGCACTTTGACCGTATGCATCTGTCCAAAATCGGTAAACACACAGATCCGGTCCGTGTTTCGACAGCGAAATACATACCTGTTTTCCCCGTGAACAGCTTCCTGATTTCTCTCATATGCGGAAACATCGATCGTTTTTGCATACCCAAAGCGATCCATGAGGAATATTACGTCCATTTCCTCCACTTTAGCTTCCTCAAGAACAATCTCCTCAGCATTTTCGATTGCCGTTCTTCGTTTTCTGGAGTACTCCTTTTTGATTCTGTCAAGATCTTCCATGATAACCTGTGCCATCGAATCGTAATGATTCAGAATATCCTCATAGCGATGAATCTTTTCCAGCGTTTCTTCATGCTCCTTTAACAGTGCTTCTATCTCCAAACCGATCAGTTTTTGCAGACGCATTTCCAGAATCGCCGTTGCCTGACGCTCTGTGAAACATAACTGTGCTGCTCTCTTCTGGCTCGCCTTTGTCTTGAAGTGAATTCCTTCGGTAATTCCCATAATCAGGCAGTCTTTCACCTGTTTTGTCGTCTTACTTCCCCGCAGAATTTCGATAATCAGGTCAATTACATCACAGGCCCTTATCAAGCCTTCCTGTACTTCACTTTTGTCCATCTCCCTGCGCAAGAGGTTCTGATATTTTCTTGTGGCAATTTCAAACTGGAAATCCACATGGTATTCGATAATCCGTTTCAAGCTGAGTGTTTCCGGTCTTTGGTCCGCCACTGCCAGCATATTAACGCCAAAAGTATCCTCCAGCCTTGTCTTCTTATACAGCAAGTTGATAATCCGTTCAGGATCAGAACCTTTCTTCAGTTCTAAAACAATACGGATTCCTTCTTTGGAAGACTGATTGGAGATATCTGTAATTTCCGGAGCTTTTTTCGATTCTACGAGTCCTGCCACATCATTCAGAAACTTACCGATATTGGCGCCGATCATAGGATAGGGGATCTCTGTAATCACGATGCACTGTTTGCCGTTTTTTCCCTTTTCCACTTCCACCTTTCCGCGAATCCGGATCTTTCCGGTACCCTTTTCATAGATGGATAAAAGCTCATCTTTGTTCACCACAATACCACCGGTGGGAAAATCCGGGCCCTGGATATAGTTCATTAGTTCCTGAACCGTAATCTCATTATTCATCATGTATGCTTTCACTGCATCCACAATCTCACCCAGATTGTGCGGCGGTATACTGGTAGCCATACCTACAGCAATGCCATCTGCCCCGTTGAGCAGCAAATTTGGTATACGAACGGGCAAAACCACCGGCTCTTTTTCCGTCTCATCGAAGTTCGGCATAAAATCGATTACATCTTTGTCAAGATCTTTCAGATAGACATCCTGAGTAATCTTCTCCAGACGTGCCTCTGTGTAACGCATGGCAGCTGCTCCGTCTCCCTCAATCGATCCAAAATTCCCATGGCCATCCACCAATGTCTGTCCTTTTTTAAAGTCCTGCGCCAGAACAACCAGCGCCTCATAGATGGAACTGTCGCCGTGGGGATGAAATTTACCCATGGTATCACCGACGATACGTGCACATTTTCGATATGGTTTATCATACTCGATTCCCAACTCGTACATATCGTACAGAGTCCTTCTCTGAACCGGCTTTAAGCCGTCCCTGACATCCGGAAGAGCCCGGGAAATAATAACGCTCATCGCATAGTCAATATAAGATTTCTGCATTACCTCGGAATACTCTGTTCGTATAATCTGGTCCTGCGATTTTTCTCTCATCTCTTATGTCCTCCTTATACGTCCAGTTCTGCATCCGCTGCATGTTCATAAATAAAGGCTTTCCGGGGAGGTACGTCCGTACCCATCAGGATCTCTGTGACATCTGAGGCCATACGGGCATCTTCAATTTCCACCAGTTTCAGCAGACGCGTCTCCGGATTCAGCGTTGTCTCCCAAAGCTGTTCCGGATCCATCTCTCCGAGACCTTTGTATCGCTGCAGCGTAAATTTCTCTTTATGAGTTTTCCGGTATTTTTCCAGAGCCTTATCATCATATAGATACTCTTCCCTGCCCTTTTGGCTCATTGCCTTATAAAGCGGAGGCATGGCGATATAGACATGTCCCTCATAAATCAGTTCCGGCATGAATCGGTAAAATAAAGTCAAAAGCAGTGTAGAGATATGTGCACCGTCTACATCCGCATCAGCCATGATGATGATTTTATCATAACGCAGCTTCGTAATGTCAAAATCATTTCCGTAACCCTCTGAGAAGCCGCAGCCAAATGCATTGATCATAGACTTTATTTCCGCATTTGCGAGAACTTTGTCAATACTTGCTTTTTCTACGTTTAATATTTTACCGCGAATAGGGAGGATGGCCTGGAAATTGCGATCTCTCGCTGTTTTGGCAGATCCTCCGGCAGAGTCTCCCTCTACGATAAAGATCTCACACAGGGAAGGATCCTTTTTTTCACAATTCGCAAGTTTTCCATTCGCATCAAAAGAATACTTCTGTTTCGAAAGCATGTTGGTCTTTGCTTTCTCCTCCGATTTTCGGATCTTGGCAGAACGCTCCGCACAGGCAAGAACATTTTTCAGGGTTTCCAAATTGCGGTCAAAGTACAACGGAATCTCTTCCCCCGTAACCTTGCCTGCTGCCTTTGCGGCATCCGGATTGTCCAGCTTTGTCTTTGTCTGCCCTTCAAAACGCGGATCCGGATGTTTGATCGAAATAACTGCTGTCATTCCGTTTCGAATATCCGCTCCGGTAAAGTTGGCATCCTTCTCCTTTAAAATCCCCAGCTCTCTTGCATAATTGTTCATGACCGTAGTAAAAGTAGTTTTAAAACCGGTCAGATGTGTCCCGCCCTCTGCGTTGTAAATATTATTGCAAAAACCAAGAACATTTTCCTGAAATTCATTGATATACTGAAAAGCACACTCGACTGTAATCCCTTCCGCTTCTCCACGGAAATAGACCGGTTCATGAATGACCTCTTTCTTCTTATTCAGATCTTTCACAAAACCTACAATTCCATCAGGTTCATGAAAGGTAATATGTTCCGTCTTTCCGTCTCTTCTGTCCTCAAACTCAATGGTAAGCATGGGATTCAGATAAGCTGTTTCGTGGAGACGGCTTTCCACTTCTGTGGAAGAGAACCTTGTTTTTTCAAATATTTCTGCATCCGGAAGAAAATTAATCCTGGTTCCGGTAGCCTTCGTTCTGCCCAGTTTCGGAAGCAGTCCATCGATGAGCTCTACTGTCGGAACGCCCCTCTTATATCTGTCATGATGAACAAAACCATCCAGGCTGATCTCCACATCCAGATATTCTGACAATGCATTAACAACCGAAGAACCTACACCATGAAGACCTCCGCTGGTTTTGTAAGCATTATTGTCAAATTTACCTCCGGCATGAAGGGTAGTAAATACAAGCCGCTCAGCCGGAACCCCTTTTTCATGCATTCCAACCGGAATACCCCGTCCGTTATCCGTCACGGTACAGGAACCGTCCGCTTCAAGCACCACCTCAATCCTGTCGCAGTATCCGGCCAGATGCTCGTCAACTGCATTGTCAACAATTTCATAAATCAAATGATTCAGACCCTTCCTCGAGGTGCTTCCAATATACATTCCAGGCCGCTTGCGCACCGCTTCCAAGCCTTCCAGCACTGAAATACTGCTGGCATCATAAGTTTCTTTTTTAGGCATAAGTTACTCCTTACTGACAGCTGCATCCTGGCAGCTTATTTTAACCTGTCTTAATTGCATCAGGTATTATTTCCATTAGACAGTGTTGCTATTATAACACTTCTCTCCCAAAACTGGCAAGAATATACTTTTCAGCTCCATTTCCGCCCAAAGGAAATAATTGCCATCTAACGCTTAAATTTAATCAGAATTTCACAGGAAAATCTTCCGGCAGATCCGCGAAGCTGTGAATATAATAATCGGAAGCCTCCTGCATGGCGCGAATTGTTTGGACACTGTTCTCGTCATAAACGCCTACTGCAGTAAATCCTCCCTCTTTTGCCCCTAAAATTCCCTGCAGAATATCTTCAAAAACAATGCACTCCTTTGGATCACAGCCAAGAAGATCGGCAGCTTTCACATAGATATCCGGAAATCCTTTTCCGCGTTTCACTTCCCTTACGGTCACGAATACATCAAAAAAAGTGTCGATCTGATTTCTCTTTAATGCAGGCAGGAACAATTCCCGATCCGACGAAGTTGCTGCAGCAATTTTCACTCCGTTTTTCTTCAATACGGAAAGATACTCACGGACACCTTCTTTGATTTCCACGTGGTTGGTATAGGCATCGATCGCCATCTGGTGCCATTCATCAATCAGTTCTTCCGGTGTATTCTGAAATCCAAAACGCTGTATCGTATATTCTGCTGCCTTTTGAAAACCAAGCGGGGTAACTGCTTCCAGATAGTCCGAAGGAACTTCCAGATTCCTTTTTCCGAGAAAATCGATGTCAATCTGTCTCCACACACCCATAGAATCCAGAAGTGTTCCGTCAAGATCGAAAATAGCTCCCTTGTATTGTCTCAATTTTATCCCTCCATTTAAGAACATTTGTTTGCTTTTTGATCATAACACAGATTGTTCGAAAAAGCCAGCGTCTTTTCCTGTTTCTCCAATCTCCCGGTTATGTCTCATATGTGTTGCAGATATATTTTTTAACTATGTTATATTAATTTCAAAATTAATGCTTGATTTTTTTCGACTTATTGTGTATTATAAGCAAGTACGGTTCGTTGGTCAAGAGGCTAAGACGTCGCCCTCTCACGGCGAAAACAGGGGTTCGATTCCCCTACGAACTGCTGAAATTTTCTTTTGATTATTTCATCTTTATCATTTTATAAGCAACTATGGTTCGTTGGTCAAGAGGCTAAGACGTCGCCCTCTCACGGCGAAAACAGGGGTTCGATTCCCCTACGAACTGTTTGAAATCGGAGGTCACTCATCTAGCACAAGATTGAGTGGCTTTTCTATTTACAGAGATAATGTTCCTCAGCTTTTTTCAATGTCTGTATTCAATTGGTACTGTGTAATTTCTTAGAAAAACAAATAATTTGATTTGCTTCTTCAGAATCTGTATTTAAATGAAAATTCAAACAGACCACATGATCAAGTTCGCATTCACTGGCAAATTCCGTACACCCTGTACTTTTCTCCAGTTCTGACAAGCTTCCGGCAGTTCTTTTGCAAATTCTTTTCTTCAACATATCCGATCTTAATCCGCACTGTACAAATCCAACAGCGTGTTCATCCGGAAACGCAAGAAACAGAATATTTCCCTCTTTTTCTCGGGAATTGCGCAATTCTGACAGACAGCAAAAAAGCCAGGAATCAATCCTGACTTCATAAACAGTTCGTAGGGGAATCGAACCCCTGTTTTCGCCGTGAGAGGGCGACGTCTTAGCCTCTTGACCAACGAACCTTACAAAGACATCATACCCTATCTCACGTGAAAATGCAAGCTTTTTTTGAATTTTTTTAATTAAATATATTTTTTGTTTTATTTTGAATATTTATGATTTTCTGTTGCTGTAAATTTTTACTTTACATTGCATACAACTTAACAATTTCTTTCAAAATTTCAACTGCACTGTCCATACCTTCTGCGGTAATATGCTCATACGGACCATGGAATGCATATCCACCCGTTCCGAGGTTCGGACACGGAAGTCCCATATAGCTCAGACGCGCACCATCTGTACCGCCGCGAATGGGAACTACTTTCGGTGTCATTCCGGCTTTTCGCACTGCCTCCATCGCATTTTCAATCAAATGGTAGCAGGGACGGATTTTTTCTTCCATATTGCGATACTGCTCCCGAATTGTGAGTTCTGCCGTACCTTCTCCGTATTTTCGGTTGATAATGGCCGCAATACTCCGAAGCTTTTCCTCCCGCTCCTCAAATTTCTGTCTGTCGTGATCACGGATAATATATTCCGCTGTTGCCTCTGCCACATTGCCTTCCAGGGAAATCAGATGGTAGAAGCCTTCATACCCTTCTGTATTCCTCGGTGTCTCTTTTTCGGGGAGCATGTCCTGGATTTCACAGGCAACCGCTGCAGCATTGATCATGGTATCCTTCGAACTTCCGGGATGAACATTGAACCCGGTAATATGAAAGACGGCCGCAGATGCATTAAAATTCTCGAATTCGATTTCTCCTTCCGGTCCGCCGTCAACGGTATAGGCATATTGAGCTCCGAAGCCTTCCACATCAAAAAAATCAGCTCCCTCTCCGATTTCTTCATCCGGAGTAAATGCAATTGAAATCTGTCCATGAGGGATCTCTTCCTTCAGAAGCGCTTCCGCCAAAGTCATAATCTCGGCAACACCGGCTTTATCGTCTGCTCCGAGTACCGTAGTCCCGTCACTCGTAATCAGTGTCCTGCCTGCAAGCAGAGGCAAATGTGGAAATGTGCTCTTTTTTAGGATTCGTCCGCTCTCCTGCAAAGTCAGATCTTCTCCATCATAGTTTTCATGAATGACAGGATTCACTGCATGATCAGCAAAGTCAGAAACCGTATCCATATGAGCAATAAATCCGATCTTTGTTTTGTTTTCGTATCCTGCGGAGGCTGGAATCATTCCGTAGACGTAACTTTTATCGTCCACCCTGACCTCCGTTACACCCATCTGCCTCATTTCTTCCGCAAGACGTTCTGCCAATACTCTCTGGCATTCTGATGACGGATGTGTTCCGCTCTTTTCATCACTCGGCGTCGATATTTTTACATAATTCAGCAACCGTTCATATGCTCTCATTTTGTATTCTCTCCTCTTTTTTTGATGTTGGCAGTATTTCCTTATTTCATCAGCTTTTGTATTGTGTTGCACAACTCATCCACCGCCCCGTTATTTCCCTGACGAATATCTTCAACCACGCAGGTTTTAATATGACTTGAGAGCAGCACTTTATTAAAACTGTTCAACGCTGACTGAATCGCAGAAACCTGGGTAAGAATGTCCACACAATAGCGATCATTCTCAACCATTTCACGAACCCCCCGAACCTGTCCTTCAATTCTGGAAAGCCGGTGGATCAAATCTTTATATTCTTTTTCATCTCTCACTTTTTTGCGGTCACATTCACTACAGTGTGTACAGCATTCACTCATGACATACCTCCAATTAAATTCTGCCATATAAGATAGTGGTATACCCTGCCAGGGTATACCACTATCTTACACTCTCTGTCTCCTCTTGTCAATCCTGTCAACTGCTCAGTGAATCTTGTACTATTCGAATGATTTCCTGATTTATTTTACTGCTGATCCTTCGCTGTGATTCTGTACTGTCTCTTCCCGGTTCCCCGCAGAGATCGAGACCTTCCAGTTTGTGCTTT
>JAQYOA010000044.1 GCA_028727605.1 Lachnospiraceae bacterium | reverse complement strand
CATAGCTTGCGAATTCAGGTCCTGTAATATACTCAGCCAGATCGATAGCTGCTGCCAGTTTTTCAGGATCATCAGCAAGTTTTGCGTTGATTGCTACTGCATATCCAAGACCGATATTCTGAGAATTTGGAGCTTCTGTTGCATCTGCAGGCTGAGGCAGAACTGCAAATCCCATGTTATTGAATTTCTCTTCGTCAGCGTCTTTCAGAGCTGCCCAGATATAGGATTCATCCCAGTTACCACCGATGAATGCTGCTGCATCACCAGAAATATAGTATTCACGTGCATCTTCATTTGTAACTACGTTAAAGTCTTCATTAAAGATATCTGTTTCTGTAAACAGACGCTGTGTTTCAGCCAGAGCTTTTACAAATGCTTCATCTGTGAAAGCTGCACCACTTTTAGCTACCAGGCTCATGAACCAGTCAGGACCTGTGTATCTGTTACCTAACGTAGAAAGGAAATCAGAGTTAGCCTGCCATTTTCCACCATTACCAAATGCTACAGTTGTGATGCCCTGCCCATTGAAGTATTCAGATGCTTTCTCAACCTCTTCCCATGTACTTGGGAACTCATCATATCCAGCTTCTGCCCACATTGCTTTATCATAAATAACAACAGTACAGGTACCACCTGTCAGTGCAGGATAACCGTAAATCTTGCCGTCTACTGTAAACGGTGCAAAATATGACTGATTGTAATCAGCATAATATGGTGAAGATTCAATATCAGATGTCAGATCATAAACAAGACCCTGATTTGCCCAGTCGATGGAGTTCATACCCTGAAGCAGGAATACATCCGGAAGGTCATCTGCTGCTGCAAGTGTAGCGATCTGTGTTTTGTATTCAGCATTTGCCAGAACGTTCTGGTTCAGAGTAATATCTGGATGAGCCTCATCCCACTGCTGCAATACAGTACGGAATCCATCAGATCCACCATTTCCTTCTGACTCTTCAGAAGTGGAGTAATGCATAATCTCCAGTTCTCCTGCATAAGTAATGTCACCTGTAGCTTCTGCAGTATCATCTGAAGTATCTTCTTCTGAAGCATCATCTGCTGCGTCTTCTTTTGCAGTATCTTCTGCAGCTGTACCTTCAGTTGAAGATGTATCTGCATTTCCTGAAGAACCACAACCTGCCATAATGGATGCTACCATTGCTGTTGAAAGCAATAAGCTCAACATTTTCTTTTTCATTTTAAAATCCTCCTTGAAATATTTTTATTTACCGTACGCTCAACATTTATTTTCTGTCAGCGCGAAGTATCATTATTAATAGTTCTGACAGTCTGTCCCTCAAAAACTTCACCTTCTACAATACTGATATCACAGACTGCAGTTTTGGGGTGTTCTATCAGATTAATCAGTTTCTCAGCAGCTTTGTGTCCAAGCAAACAGGTATCCTGATGAAGTGTTGTAAGCCTTGGTACAGAATGAGTAGCAAGTCTTATTCCATCATATCCTGCTACAGATATGTCTTCCGGAATTGACAACCCCCTTGCACGAATCGCTGACATTCCGCCAAAAGCAGCGAAATCATCAGGATATAAAATACAAGTCGGCGGATTTTTCAAATCCAAAAGTTTTTCGGTTGCAACTGCCGCACTCACCGGATCACGGTAATCGCTTTCTAACACATACTCTTGAGGAATTTCAACCCCTAACTTTTCAGCCGTCCGGTAAAATCCTGATAAACGACTTTGAGTAACTGCTGATTCAGTACCGCAAACATATGCAATCTTGCGGTGTCCCTGATTATATACATAGGTAAACAATTCTTCCATACCTTTAACGTTATCAGACATAACAGCCAGCCGGCCATTAAAAACATAATCAATCGTCACAACAGGAATATCACTCTGAATCAGTTCCAAAACTTCAGGATCTGAAAAATCAACACAGGCAACTATCACGCCATCAAAACCTCTGTATCTTGCACGCTGCAGATATGTCATTCTCTTCTTTCCTGTTTTACTACAGTTTAAAAAAGTCAAATCATAATCTTTCTGTTCAACAGCAACTTTAAAGCTATCCAGAACTGCTGCAAAATAATCATGTGTCAGACCATTATGAGCAGCATCAGTAAAAAGTACTCCTATATTATAACTTCGATTTGTCTTTAACGTTCTTGCAAATAGATTCGGTCGATATCCCATCTCTTCTGCTTTCTTGTGAATCAGCTGTTTTCTTTCTTCGCTGATATCCGAATGACCGTTTAAGGCTTTACTTACTGTTGCAACAGAGACCTGGCATTCTCTCGCAATATCTTTCAGAGATGTCATATCGTTGACCCCCTCTCTTTTCTTAACCAACCTCCTATGATGAGTAGTAACGAAACGATATGCTTAAACGTTTTCTGTGTTTTTATTATATGCATTAAATCCATAAAAATCAACTGTTATTTTTTATTTTTCGTCACAAATAGCAATTTATACAATTTTTATCACGTTTTTATAGTCATTATTGCCTATTCAATTTACTTGGTTTTTTATTTTCATTTTTCTCACTTATGTTTTTTACCAATTAGTTAAATTTTCGAAAATTACTTCCCCAAAATTCATATCATCTTTGTTCTTAAATCCCTTGATTTTACAACATTTATCGAATATAATTTAGTCATGTGGATAACTTAATCATTTTCGTCAACATTCATTTTCAGTAAGGAGGAGAACAATGAATTTTGGTTATTTTGATGACACCAGAAGAGAGTATGTGATCACAACTCCACGTACCCCTCTTCCCTGGATCAACTATCTGGGCTGTAAAGACTTTTTCAGCCTCATTTCTAACACCAGCGGCGGCTATTCATTTTATAAAGATGCCAAACTGCTTCGTCTGACTCGCTATCGCTACAACAATGTTCCTGCTGACTCCAATGGAAGATATTTTTATATCAAAGACCAGGATACCGTATGGAATCCCGGATGGCAGCCTACACAGACTGAACTTGACAGTTATGAATGCCGCCATGGAATGGGTTACAGTATCTTTACCGGTAAGAAAAATGGTGTTCAGGCAAGACAACTTGCTTTTGTTCCACTTAATGATTCCTGTGAGATTAATCAGGTTACACTGACAAATGAAACAGACACGGTAAAAGAGCTGAAGCTTTTCTCCTATGTGGAATGGTGTCTCTGGAA
This sequence comes from Lachnospiraceae bacterium, assembly GCA_028727605.1. Classification (GTDB taxonomy): domain Bacteria; phylum Bacillota; class Clostridia; order Lachnospirales; family Lachnospiraceae; genus Fusicatenibacter. Next base: position 14,608 of record JAQYOA010000044.1, on the reverse strand, counting down.
CGCTGATGATGATATGAAGAATTTCCAGCGAAACTTCTCTACCGGTGAAGTTGAGGTGGACGGCTCCGTACTGTATCATAAGACAGAATATCGTGAAAGACGTAACCATTACGCACTTTTTTCTGTCAATACCCCTATTGATGCCTTTGAAACTTCCCGCGATGCTTTTCTCGGTGCATACAGAAGCAATGCAAATCCTATCGCAATTGAATCCGGTAAACTTTCCAACAGTATTGCCAGTGGTTGGTCCCCTGTTGCAGCTCACCAGATTAATCTTACGCTGCAGCCGGGTGAAAGCCATAGTTTCGTATTTGTAACTGCATATATTGAGCTTCCTCATGAGGAAAAATGGGAGAAGCCGGGTATTATCAATAAGAAACCCGCAAAAGAACTGCTGGCACGCTATAGTACAGATGCCGACGTAGAAGCTGCTCTGAATGCTCTGAAACAGTACTGGGATCATCTGCTTACACGTTACAGTGTTCAGTCCGAGAACAATAAAGTCAACCGTATGGTCAATATCTGGAATCAGTATCAGTGTATGGTAACCTTCAATATGTCAAGAAGTGCTTCCTATTATGAATCCGGTATCGGTCGTGGAATGGGATTCCGTGATTCCTGTCAGGATTTGCTTGGTTTTGTACATTTGATCCCCGACAGAGCCAGACAGCGTATTCTGGACATTGCTTCTACTCAGTTTAAAGACGGAAGTGCCTACCACCAGTATCAGCCATTGACCAAACAGGGTAATGCCGATATCGGCGGTGGATTCAACGATGACCCCCTTTGGCTGATTGCAGGCACAACTGCATATATTAAAGAAACCGGAGATTTTGGTATCCTGGAAGAAGCCGTTCCATTCAACAGCAAAGCCGGTACAGAGAAACCGCTTCTTGCTCACCTGAAAGCTTCCTTTGATTTTACCGTAAATCACTTAGGACCTCATGGACTTCCTCTGATCGGTAGAGCTGACTGGAATGACTGCCTGAACCTGAACTGTTTCTCCAAAGAACCAGGAGAATCTTTCCAGACTTTCGGTCCCAGCGAAGGACCGGTTGCAGAATCTGTTTTCATTGCCGGTATGTTTGTTAAATACGGAGAAGAGTACGCACAGCTTTCTGAACTTCTTGGCAATGCTGAGGAAGCACAATATGCCCGTGATGAAGTGAAAAAAGTATATGATGCCGTACTGGATGCCGGCTGGGATGGCGACTGGTTCGTCCGTGCCTACGATGCCTTTGGAAATAAAGTTGGTTCGAAGGAATGCGAAGAAGGACAGATCTACATTGAACCACAGGGATTCTGTACTCTGGCTGGAATCGGTGTTAAAGAAGGTCTGGCAGAGAAGGCTCTCCTTTCTGTAAAAGAAAAACTGGATACCAAATACGGTGTAATGCTGCTTCAGCCTGCCTATACCAAATATCATCTGGAACTGGGCGAAGTAAGTTCTTATCCACCGGGATATAAAGAAAATGCCGGTATTTTCTGCCATAACAACCCATGGATTTCCATCGCTGAAACTGTGGTTGGCCATGGAAATCGTGCATTTGAAGTATACAAAAAGACTTGTCCTGCTTTCCTTCAGGATATTAGTGAAATTCACCGTACCGAGCCATATGTTTATTCACAGATGGTTGCCGGTGCAGATGCCGCTCATCATGGCGAGGCAAAGAACAGCTGGCTCACCGGAACCGCTGCATGGACCTTTGTCAATATTTCTCAGTTTATTCTTGGTATCATGCCTGACTGGAACGGTCTGAAAGTAGATCCTTGCGTACCGTCTGATTTCGGCAGCTATACGATCAAGAGATTCTACCGGGGTGCGGAGTATGAAATTCGCATTGATAATCCGAATCAGGTAGAAAAAGGGGTTGCATCCATGACTGTTGACGGAAAAGATGTTGCTGGAAATGTTATTCCTTTTGAAACCGGAAAAACACATTACGATGTACATGTTGTGATGGGATAAACAATAATTTATTATAAAAAGCCAAAGTTCGGTCCAACCGTTAACTTTGGCTTTTTAAATTAATCCACAGGCGATAATGATCTTTTTTACAGCGTCTTCTTTAAAAGTATCTGTGATAGAAGTCTGCTGTTCTGGCAAAGAATGAATGGTTGGAAGTTCCATTTTCTTGCTGGAGTAAGATTCCTGTCTTACCTTGTGCAACCAATAATAATAACTTTTTTGCCCAAAACAAAAAGGATGCTTTTCGCATCCCTTTCGTTTGTTCATCTGAATCTATTACAGATACTTTCTCATAGCCGCTTCTACTACATGGCCAACAAGAACGGAAGTCGTAACTGATCCGACTCCTCCCGGAACCGGTGTGATCGCATCTACTACAGGTTCTGCTTTTGCGTAATCAACATCTCCGCAAAGTTTTCCTTCTGCATTTACATTGATTCCAACATCGATTACAGTCTGTCCTGCTCTCAGATACGTATCATCTACCACACCTGCACGGCCTGCAGCTACAATCACAATGTCAGCCTCTTTTACAACAGAAGGCATATCTTTTGTTCTTGTATGGCAGATTGTTACTGTTGCGTTCTTCTTCAGAAGCATCATAGCAGCAGGTTTTCCAACAACAAGACTTCTTCCTACCACCACTGCTTTCTTGCCTGTACAGTCAATTCCATAATGATCAAGAATTTCCATACATGCAGAAGGGGTACAGGGTGGAAATCCCTGATTTGTTCCTGCGAATACTCCTACCATAGAACCATCCGTAATACCATCCACATCTTTCTCCGGTGAAAGTGCCTTAATTACCGCTGCTTCATCCAGATGTTTGGGCAGAGGACGGAAAATCAGCACACCATGAATGCGATCATCCTTGTTCACCTTATCAATTGTTGCCATCAGCTCCTCCTGGGTAACATCACCCGGGAGCAGGAATTTCTCATATGCCACACCAAGGGTTTCACACCGTTTTGTAGCGCCTCTTTCATAAGAAAGATCGTCTTCTCTTTCCCCTACACGGATAATTCCAAGAGTAGGCTGAATTCCTTTTTCAGCTAATGCTGCCACATTCGCCTTAATACGAGCATTCAGTGCTGCTGTTACCTCTTTTCCCAATAACTGTTTTGCCATAATTGCTTTTCCTCCTATCCGCTTTCGATTTTAACCTTTCAGTCTTGCAAGAACCTTCTGGAATACATCATCTGCAATCTTTGTATACTTTTCCAGCATATCATCACATTTCCTGTTCAACTCTTCGGCATATGCTCTGTCCTTCATTGATTTTGTATTAATATAAACATTCAGAGAAGCACCTTCCAGAGCTGCTTTGCAGAATGCGGCACCGACACCGGCATCACTGATCGCAAGCGCTGATCCTTTTGCAGCAAATTCCACGATCAGGTCAATCGCCTCACAACATTTTTCCATAATTTCCATGGGCACTGAGCAGGCATCCTTCAATACAATTTCCATTACTCTTGCTTTTTCTGCTTTTTCTTCCTCGGTCTCTCTTGGCATACCATAGGCTTTGGAAAGCGGTTCAAACACTTCCGCATCTCTCTCAATCAGATGAAGCAATTCTGCCTGAAGTACCGTTGCTTTTGCCATGAGTTCCTTCATTTCATCCTCGACATCTGCGTATTTCTTTTTGCCGACGGTGAGGGAACCCACCATATTTCCAAGAGCAGTTCCAACAGCGCCAACCAATGCTGACGCACCACCGCCGCCCGGTACAGGGGCTTTGGATCCCAGAACCTCCACAAATTCATTACAGGGTACTGTTGAAAATCCCATTGTTATTACCTCCGCATTTAAAATGGTAAATGAAATCAAACTTTTGTGGAAAGCGCTTTTATCATATCAATTGTCACGTCACCGACTACCGCCATATCTTCTCCCTGCGTAAATGCAACAGGAAAATTATCTGAAAAGAGGATTTGAGCAGATGGCGGAAATTCTTCATCCGGTGCCCACAGCATCAGCTGTATGTACAAATGATCCATAAATTCCAGCTCATATCCTGCATCTCCGTTTTTGATCGGTTTTGCTCCAATGCGCTCCATCACTTTACTGAACTGTTCCAGTTTGCTGCCGAATCCAAATGCCAAACGGAAAAGACATCTCCCCTGAAACTGTTTGAAATAGACTTCTCCCCACGGTACCTGACGATAGGTGAGAAATTTCCCCGTAGACGGTGCTGCTCCTCCTTCTGTGAGATATCTGAGAATCAGAATTCTTGCATTGGCCTTTTCTTCAAGGGGATACCATGAAATCTGCTTTCCGTCTTTTCCCAGATCATCGATGTGCCTGATCTCATATTCCGGCCAACGAACCTCGTAAGTAACACCCATCAGATGAATAATAAAGGTTTGTGTTTCCTCTTGATAGGGCACTGCACACCGCACTGCAATTTCCTTCGGATCTGCGTTTTGATATAATTGCAGATAATGTTCAAAGGGGATTCGTTCCTTACTGTCTTTCTCATAATTAAACTCTGCTGCCATACTGTAACTGTTCCTCTCTTTGGTTCCTGTGTTCCTTCATACGCTTGAATTACGGAAACCATATCTAAACTTTTCTAATCGACAATGTCTGCTGTCTCAGGCATCGAAAGCAGCAGACGGAAACATAGAAGTATCTGTATGCGGCAAAAAACAGGCTGCGACAAATTCATCCATATAAGTTGGAACTGTCGAAAGCTCCAGATACGTCATATTTCGTGCCATTTCATATGTTTTCTTTTCTGCTTCTGTGGATAAAAGCATGGTATAAGCACCCGTCAGCGATGAATTTCCAATGTAATGGAACTTTTCCAGCGGAATATCCGGAAACATACCAATCGTAACCGCATTTTTCATATTGATGCCGCTTCCGATTCCACCTGCAACATAGACTTCTTCAATCATCGAAACATCCATATCCAGATAATTCAGCATGGTGCGAATTGCAGAAAAGATAGCACCTTTTGCGCGGATAAAGTTATCGATATCAACTTCTGTGATTTCCACGTCTCTGACGCTTCCGGCCTCTTCTTCAAAAGCCAGAACATAACTGCCCATACCGTACTTATCGTGACGGATTCTGCGGCCTTCACGGATAAACTTTCCTTTCGGATTAATCAGTTTACCTCGAAACAGCTCACTGATCACGTCGATAATACCGGATCCGCACAAACCAATCGGTTTTGTCCCATCCTCACCAATCACATGATAAGACGGCTCCATTGTTTCCGGATCAATTGTACACGCTTCAATCGCTCCATCGGTAGCACGCATTCCGCAGCTGATATCGCCGCCCTCGAATGCCGGTCCTGCCGAGCAGGCACAACTCACCATAAAATCCGAATTTCCAAATACCAACTCACCATTCGTTCCCAGATCAATAAACAAACTCATCTCCGGACGATTCCAGATCATACTTACCAGCGTACCTGCCGTAATATCTCCACCCACATAACTTCCAATATTCGGTGCAACAATAATGTGGGCATCCGGATGAACAGCAAGTCCGATATCCTGCGCGAACAGTGAATTTGTTTTAAAGAATGCAGGGATATACGGCTCCATACGAAGCGGATCTGCATTGATTCCCATCAGAAGATGTTCCATCGTTGTATTGCCTGCAATCGCTGCACGGTAAATCTGATGACTTGTAATGCCGGCCGCTCTGCACATATTTGCAATCATAGGATTCATGGTTTCTTTAATCACTGCATCCTGAAGGCGTTTTTTACCGCCCGGTTTGATGGATTCGATGATTCGATTGATGACATCTGCACCATAGCGGATCTGACCATTTCCGGCAGATGCTTTCGCAAGAACCTCTCCGGTAAGCATATCAATAATCAATGCTGAAACCGTCGTTGTTCCAATATCAACTGCAAGACCTCCTACAATCGCTTTCTGACTCGCCGGCACAATATCATATATGAAAACATCTCTGGATGTTGTTCTTATGATACACTGTACATGAAAATCATTTTCACGAAGAACATCAGGCAGTTTCTTCAACACAGAATAAGGAATCTTTACTCTCTCTATACCGGTAGCATTTGCAACCGCTCTGGTCAGACGTTCATTATCCGGCATCGTATCATCCAGAGTCGGCTCTGACATCCGGATTTCCACAACACTCATGCTGTTTTTCAGCTCCAGTCCGGCTTCCTTCACCTGTTCTTTCGCATGTTCGAAAATTGCAATTTCACCGGCAGAGCTAAGATCAGCAACTTTCATCCTACTCTGATAGGCAGACGCAATATCCGGAACACCGATCACCGCGTCCCCCTTTACTGTACTGACACAGGACAGACGCCAGCCATTTTCATATTCCTCATCGCTGATGTGACGGGTCTTTTTTGATTCCAATTCACCGCTGATCAGACGTACACGACATTTTCCACAGGATGCATTTCCGGAACAAGGCGCATCAATCGCCACATTGCTTTTCTGAGCCACTTCCAGGAGACGTTCCCCGTCAGCTGCATAGGCGATAACCGGATCACCCTGATCAAACTGAAATGTTATTTTAGACATACAAAAATCTCCCCAAACGTTTTTCTCAATTTCTTTTCCGCTTACGATATTTTTCCGCTTTCACACATTTCCACCAACTGTGCATCCTCATACGGCAGTAACAAACTATTTTTCATTTCTGCCGATAATAAAATTCCCCCTGCAAATACCGCTTTTATAAAATATCCGCGGCACCGGCAGGAGGAACCTGCAACAGGCGGATCAACGCAGCCCGCACTGCTGTTAACTTTCATAAACTGTATTTGGATCAAACGATCTGTTATTTACGATCGTCCCCCGCAAATATTACAGTTCCAGATAAGAGTCTGCGTACAGAGTATTTCCCTTGAATACATCACAAGACTTAATGGTTTCCATCAGTCTGAGATCATTCGGGTTTACGATTGCACTGGTAAGACCCTGCATCATAGCCATTGCAACAAGTGCAGAATCCATGATCGGACGAATATTCTTCGGCATACCATTGGAGTTATTGGAAAGTCCGCCGGTAGAATTCAGGCCCATATCGCTGAACATCTTGATTGCTTCAAGAACTTCCATCTGTTTGTCCTGCATTCCCTTTACAACCAGGAACAGCGGGTCAAACCACAGATCTGTCGGCTCCATGCCATGCTCCATACCTCTTTCAAGAAGGGTCTGGCAGTACATCATACGCTCATCATTGTCTTTTGCAATTCCTTCACCATTGCAAAGAGCGATAACAATTGCATCATTTGCAGCTGCAAGATCAACATACTCAATTCTTCCTGCTGCATCTGCAGAGTTAACGATCGGTTTTCCTTTGGAACGATTGTATACGGAGATACCTGCCTCAATCGCTTTCTTATTGGAAGTATCCAGTGCCAGCGGAACATTGTCAAAATTGCTCTGAAGCAGTTCTACTGCCCATTTCATCAGTTCCTCACCATCATTTTCTGCCGGTCCGATATTTACATCAAGATAAACTGCACCTGCATCCAGCTGCTGTTTTGCTCTCTTTAAAATCGGTTCCGGGTCTCTGGATGCGAAAGCTCTGTTTACAGTAGGAGCAGTAACGGAAAGTCTCTCGCCGATTGTAACAAATTTTGCCATATCTCTTCTCCTTTTCTTATGGGAATCCCCATATTTCTTCTGCGATAAGTCCAGCTGTTTCCTTTTGTTGAAAACAGCTGAACAATCACTTCCTAATCATTCATTTTTATTACAGTTCACCGTTTGCCTGCATATCTTTCAGGAATTTCACAAGCTGAACTGCCTCCAGAGGAGCTACGATTACTTCCCATCCTGGCAGTTTGGACTCAATGTCACCTTTCAGAACTGCAACTTTTCCTGGGATAATGACTTTTCTTGTTTTCACTTTATCCTGAACATTCTCGATAAAGAACTTGGAAATGGAGTTACCGGAGAATTTTCCTGCAGCCCAGGATGTCAGAACGGAAAGTCCGCCAGCGTCATTGATTACCAGATTTACCGGAACACCGGAACGCTCCAGCTCTCCGGATACCAGGAAGTATGTAAGTGCGAAGTCAACAGTGGTCAGACAGATGGAATTCTCATCTGCACCGTTCAGCGGGTAAATGCCCGGCTCTACCTTCATCGGTTTCTGAGGATCGGTAAATACGTTCTGACGCAGACCAAACAGCGGAAGTGCCTCAGCATATCCCATTTCCTCGAGAACGATGATGGAACCGTATTTCATGGTAAACAGAGATACCAGTGCCTGCTGCATATATCTGTCGCCGCCTGCAACCTTTGCCAGATTCACGATGGAAGGATATCCAAAAGTACGGTCGGAATCTTTTAATGCCGCACGTCTTACCTGTACAGTTGTCGCAAATGTTTCTTTGATTGTCGCTCCTGTGGTATCCAGAATCAGATTCTTGTTGCCAAGTTTTTCAAGAGCAGCTACGGTGTCATAAAGCTCATCGATATTTGCTCCATGAACGCCAAGAACTACGCCGTTCTCTGTTGCAATCTTGCTCATTTCCTCATAATTGGAAGCATTTGCACCGTTCAGAATCGGTTTTGCATCCTTGCACACAGCCAGTGCAGCTTTTGCAGCTTCTGCATCTTCACAGCCAAGAACCAGAACTTTTCCGGTAGCAGCAGCTTTTGTCACAACAGAAACATATTTATCTACACCACTGTTCGGAGCATAGTTCACATAGAGCATCTCAGCACACATGCGCTCACCGATACGGTCGTAATCCACTTTCTTGTCTTCTTCGATCTTTGCATCGATCTCTTCATCAGACATACAGCTGCACAGGGATACTGCATAGCGTGTTTTGCTGACAAATGTTTTCTCATGACGATAGAGAACAGTTTCTCCGCCAAGAGAATATTCACTGTCACCGGTTCCGACTTTGATTGTCTTCATCGGCGGTGCGGTAGCTTCAGACAGCTGAGCCAGTGCATCCTCTGACATATGAGGGCAGGCAGAGATATCAAGAGCACCCTGAGCAACCTTCATGGAAAATGCCATACAGGTCGGGCATCCGCACTCTTTACAGTTTTTCTTTGGTGTCATTTTAAAAATTTGAATACCTGATAATGCCATGATCTTTTATCCTCCTAATCTCTTCCTATATTCCTAAATCAGATTAACTCTTTGATCATTTTGGAAATGGTTGCAACAGACTGAGGATGTTTCAGAATAACAGCATCGGAACCAGACGCAAGGGAAGCTGCTGCTGTCTGAATCTCCATGGAAATTCCACGTACTTCCTGATTTCCCCATTCCGGAGAATCTTCCTCAGTTGCCATAGCTTCTTTCACTGACCATGTTTCAGAAGCGACAGGAGTAATGATCGGCATCTGCAGCATCTTGTCATCCTGAGACAATGCGGCAGCCTTGATACGATCCAGAGTAGATACAACATACTCATAGCCATATCCAACTGCAGCAGAACCAACGTTCATAACGATGCTTTCCGGTTTCACTCCAAGCTGTGTCATAACGACATTCAGCTGTTTTGCAAGGTTGATATCCACTGCAGACTCAGCTCCAACTTTCTGGTTGTAAGCAAGACCTGCAGCTGCTCCAACTGCTTTATAGTTTTCTTCTCTTGCAGACATTACAAGTACATTCTTGCCCTGCAGAGCTTCTGCTACTTTATTCAGCAGTTCGGAATCCTTTTCAACATTTTTGCATCCCTCAATTACAAGGGGAGCATCGATTGCATCTGCTACTTCTTTTGCCACTGCTACCAGTTCATCTACCGGTTTGTCTTCTCCGTTCGGGTCTCCTCCAATCAGACGAAGACATACAAAATCAGCACCTTCCATCTCGGATGCTTTCTTTGCGATCTCACCGATTGTAGATGCTCCTTCATAATATGCTTTTACACCTGCGATTTCATTGTCCAGACCAAGGTCTGTAATTTCAACGCCTACCTTTGGACCGTTTTTGATTTCGCCGTCAAAAGAATAGAACGGTAATACATTTTCTCCGCCAAGAGTAACTGTTTTGTCTCCGCTGCCGATTTCAACGGTTTTAATTGCTGCATTAAACTTTTGTGGTTTGCGATTAAACGGCATTTGTGTAGCCTCCTTAAAGATTAATTTCGCGTGTGTGTCCGATATTCCTCATATCGGACACACCCACTTTATTTTAACGTTTTTTTTGCAAATTTGCAAGCATAACAACCCGCTCCGAAAGATCTTTTCACACCTTTTTCCGCTTTCCGGCATTTTCAGAGCTTCTCCTCCGCAAGAACTGTTATAACCTGCCAAATATCTTTGCCTACAAGTTACATCATTGGATCCATTCCAAGAGCCGGATGACCTTTCTCGGTAAGGAATGCTACCAGAGTTTCCGGATCCTCAGCAATCGTCTCATCACCGATCATATCAGTAAAGTTGTCGATTCCGTACAGCTCTTTGGCAGTCTCATTCAATCTTTCAGCAACCTGATCTTTCAGCTCTTTCGGCATCCATACGATACGTGCAACGCCGCCTTCTGCTTTCATGAATTTCTTGGAAGCGATAAAGTGCTTGCCGTGTCCCATGAATCCAGGAGTCTGAACACCGCCGCCTGTCATAGAAGCGAGCTCAGAGAATGTCATTCCAAGAGGAGTCATTCCTGCATATTCACGGTTCGCGATACATACACCATTTGAGAACGGCTCGATACCGCAGATACACTCAAAACATCCGCAGGATGTCATCGGTTTTTCCATAATGGAGTACAGAGATACATCATCAAGAGCACCCTGGGAGAATTTGCGAACTGCCTCATTGACATCTTCGTACTCACCGATTCTCTCATCGATTACGCGCTCTTTTGTGATAACCTGGCAGGGTCCGTTCGGATCCAGCTCGTTGGTAGCTTTTGCATCCAGCCATGATACGGCACCGCAAAGTCCAAGACGCTCCGGTGTAACCACGCATACGTGTGACGGGGAGAATGCCTGGCACATGATACAGCTGTAATATACCGGTACAGACTCATCTGTCATAGTAGACAGACGCTCATCACGTTTTTCAAATACCGGTGTTGCCACTTCATGACGAATTCTGGTACAGTCTTCCGGATTTGTATAAATCTTAACCTGGCATTTATCAACAACTGCTTCAAATTCGTTTTTCACCTGTGCATAGAGAACTTCACCGATGTGTTTTGCGCGGAATCCTGCATTAAATGCATCTTTGCTGATACGAACACGAATCATATCACGCTGTCCGGTATGCATTACACCTTCGATACAGTTCAGATAGCTGTGGAATTTACGCTCGAATACCGGCTCAAAATCAGCCTGCATGCTCTTTCCTGCAACTTCCACCACATAAGCGATGCTGTGTTTGGTTCCCACTTCAAATGCATCAAGTTCCGGTCCGATGACTTCGATTTTGTGATCCTCTACCTCGGATGCATCCTTGGTCTGTACAAGCTCGCAGCAGTCTACACGAGAGCCGTCAAATTCGATCTGCATATCACCGCGGCGGATAATTTCACCTTCGAATGCGGATGCAAATGCAACCGGAATGTCAATATTGGTGATCTTGATTTTGATATCACGAGCTTCAAGAGATGTAGCATTGAATTTTGTAAGATCCTTCTGAATAATCAGGCTCTTCGGAATTGCCGGAACATCCTTGTCATCATCGGTAACAACCGGGAATCCAAGAGCAATTGCTCCAGCTCCGCAGGCTACGATTACATCATCGAGCGGTCCGAATGCATTGACAAATGCAGGAACACGATCTTTAGTATAGGTCATCAGCGCACCTGCATCTCCTGCGGTTACATTACCGAAGATCAAAGCTGCACGGATTGCAACAGATACAACATGAATAACGGATGTTACATCTTTGCCAAGCGGGATCACACGCACATTTGCGCCTGTCTTGTATCCCAGTTCCTGACACTGATCAATGATTCCGCCAACCAGTGTAACAAGAATACCCTGTGCCTGATAGCTCTTTACAAGGTCAACACCTTCCTGTGCAGTCGGAGCAGATCCAAGAATAACAGCAACACCAGGGATATCGCCTGTTACAAGCGGCACACCCAGCTCACGGATAATGGCATCGCTTAAGTGTCCGTAGCAAGGCTCCTCATACGGTTTTGCACCGTCAATATATTTGATTGCCTCGATAAACTCAGCACAAAGTGCAGTAGCAACACCGGACATAAATACGTCATTCAGCTGATTTTCTCTTGTCATCAGAGATTTTACAACACCAAGAGCCTCTTTCATCTCTTTTAAGTTAGTAACCTTTACACCTGTTACTGCATAGTAGCAGGGCAGTGCATAAGCAGTATCAGGGAAGCTTACCGCTTTGTCTTCGCCGTTGGCTGCGATTGCTGCATCTACAGCAGCTTCTGTCAATCCATAAACGGCATCATTTCCACTAAAAACTCTCTCGAATAATGTCATGTGTTTTTCCTCCTATCACACTTTTTCCATGCCTGGCATGTTTGACTCATCGATTTTTGCTTTTATTTTTCGTATCTCTTCCACTGCACTTGTACTGTGGTCATATGGAGAAGCGCCTTCCCTGTCTGCCTCCATAATTTCCGGATTGTAGTGCACCATTCCCAAAAGATCATCGGAAGGGATACGTTCCTGTATGAATGCCTCATCTTTTTCGTCCCGCACTTTATTCGCCACGACACGAACCTGATGAACGCCCAGATCTTCTGCAAGGCGTTTCACATTCTTATAGGTCTGAATACTTCTGGCACCCGGTTCAATCACAACGATAAACTGATCCATTCCTTCGGTGGTTCCTCTTCCAAGATGTTCAAGGCCTGCCTCCATATCAAGAATCACTACATCATTTCTCCGAAGTACCAGATTGTTGATGATTCTCTTTAACATCACATGTTCCGGACAGACACAACCGCTGCCGGCTGTCTCAACCGTACCGAGTGTCAGAAGTTTTACTCCATTGTACTCTTTTCCATATTTGTCTGGAATATCATCAACTTTTGGATTTATTTTATAAAACCGGTTATCTGCGCTGGCCTCGGTACGTTCCTCCACCAGTTTTCGCATCTTGGTAATGGGAACAATCGAATCCAGAATTTCCTCCGGAAATCCCAGCGCAAGACCCAGATTTGCATCCGGATCTACATCTGCCGCCAGTACCGGATGACCTTCATCCGCATACAGTCTGGCCAGAGTGGCAGCTATGGTTGTCTTTCCTACGCCGCCTTTGCCTGTCACTGCTATCTTCATTTTAGGAAAATCCTTTTCAAAAACATACTACGCAGGGCGGCAACCTACTCCGCCCTGCTTTGGGTTTCTATAATCAAACGCCAAGAGCTACACGTTTTTCTTCGATACGTGCGATCATTGCATCTCCGAGCTTGTCGATATCTTTTTCCACTGTGTAAGCAGCCTCTACCCAGTTGCGAACACCGTTGGTCAAAAGTTCGGTAACTTCAGAAGAACCGGATACATACGGCTCTACGCCAAGGAAGGTATCAATACCGGTAGCTACAACATAGTTTCCGATGGAAACAGCTTTTTCAGACATCCACTCAGGAGCACATCCAACAACCGGAAGCTGTGAAATATTTACACCGCCTGTTTTTGCCAGTTCAGCAACCAGAACCATCATACGGGAAATATCTACACAGGAACCCATATGAAGTACCGGCGGAATATCCGCCAGCTCGCAGACACGTTTCAGACCTGCACCGCAAAGGTCTTTTGCACGTTTGTCCATCAGACCTGCTTTTGCAGCAGCCTGTGCGGAACATCCGGAAGCAACAATAATAATATCATGAGCAATCAGTTTCTTCATCAGTTCAATATGAGCGGTATCCGGACGCACTTTCGGATTGTTGCATCCAACCATAGCAACTGCACCGCGGATAACACCGGAAGCTACACACTGCCACAGAGGCATCAGGGTACCGGTTTTATCAACCTGAGAGTTCGTTACTCCATCCAGTGTCTTGATAATTGCTTCTACAGAATATCCAACCGTTGCTTTCTGTTTCATATTCGGGATATGTACCAGCTCCGGTTTACGGTTCTTAAAGTTCTCTACAGCCATTTTTACGATTGCTTTTGCATTCTCTGCTGCGGTTTTCGCACTGAAACGGATATATTCGGAATCCGGCATCTGTGCAATCGGGCTAGTGGTAACAAATTTTGTATGGAAGCATTTGCTCAGAGGTCCAAGTGCCGGGAAAATACACTGTACATCCACAACGATCGCCTCACAGGCACCTGTCAGAACAACGTTTTCCTGCTGAAGGAAGTTACCTGCCATCGGAACGCCGCGGCGCATAGCCACTTCGTTGGAAGTACAGCAGACACCGGCAACATTAATTCCCTTAGCACCCATCTGTTTCGCATATGCGATCATCTCAGGATCATCCGCATATTCACAGATCATCTCGGACAGTGACGGATCATGTCCGTGTACAATAATATTTACTTCATCTTCTTTCATAACACCAAGGTTTGCCTCGGTATCGATCGGCTTTGGAGTTCCGAAAAGAACATCAGAAAATTCTGTTCCCATCATGGAACCGCCCCATCCATCCGACAGACCGGAACGAAGAGACTGACGAATCAGTGCTTCCGGTTCGGATGAACATCCCATATGGGTCATATGCATGGAACATGATACCTCACGGTCAATTGCCCGCGGCTCGATTTCAGCATCA
>JAQYOA010000043.1 GCA_028727605.1 Lachnospiraceae bacterium | reverse complement strand
ACTCACCTCCACGTGTTCTGTAGTGTGTCGGTCTTATAAAGAAATCATATCAGAAGGAAGATAGAATTGAAAAGTGAAAGTCAGCCAACATGTTTCATGACGCATTGGTGGCTTTCGCAGAAAGGCGGATTATAAAAATGATTATCTGAATCCATATACAAGAGATGCCAAGGATAATCCACCAACATTTTTGACGGTTGGGGAACATGATTTCCTGAAAATAGAGACTTTAGGATATGGCGTGAAACTTCACAAAGCGGGGGTTGAAACCAGAATCGTATTGTATAAAGGGTTTGGACATGCATATTTTGACAATACAGGAGTTTATCCGCAATGTGAAGACTGTATTGATGAAATGGGCAAATTTATTCTGGGAACAGAATAAATTTGCCAGACAAAATTTCAGATTATTTTTGCTGATCAGGAGTCAGGATCATCCGTTCAGCGGATGGTCCTGACTCCTATGATTGTATGACATTGAAAGAAATGATATAATCGGAGAAACAAAAATCTGTCTGGTGAAATAGAGAAAGGATGAAAGAGAACTTGCAAAAAAAGAGAATCGGATTATTGGGCTGTGGTGCTTTGAGCAGAACTTTTTTAAAAATATACAGAGAATACCTTACAGAAGATTATGAAACAGTGGGGATCTTTACCAGGAGTCCGGAAAAAGCGAAGGATTTGCAGGATCACTATATTCTGTGCAGCAGTATGGAGGAACTTTTGAAAGAAGCTCCTGAAATCATCGTGGAATTTGCCGGAGTGGAGGCAGTCAGGGAATATGGGATACAAATTCTGGAGCAGGGAATCAGTTTTGTGGCTGCATCCATCGGTGCTCTGGCAGATCTGCAGTTTTACGGGAAAATGCAGAAAGCTGCCAAAGCATCCGGTGCGAAGCTGTATCTGACTTCCGGTGCGATCGGAGGATTTGATGTGATGCGGACCATGGCCATGGATGGAACGGCAACCGTAAAAATCATCAATAAGAAGAGTCCTGCAGGTCTGAACGGTGCGCCCGGACTTCAGGGAAGAGAGCTGCAAGAGGAGCAGGAAGAGCTGATCTTTCAGGGAAATGCGCTTCAGGCGATTCACGACTTCCCCAAAAATGTAAATGTTGCTGTAGCTGCCTCTTTGGCGGTGGCGGATACGGAGCATTCACAGGTGGAAATCTACAGTGTTCCGGGATTAAAGGAAAATTCTCACAGGATTCTTGTGGAAAACTCTCTGGGGAAAGCGGACCTGGAAATTACATCAAAGCCCGATCCCGATAATCCGAAATCAAGTACCATCACCGCATGGAGCACAGCTGCTCTTCTTAAAAATCTGGCTTCCCCTGTACAGTTTTTTTAGAGAATCCGGGAACGGGAAGAAATCGTTACAGATACTGCAAAAACCACTGGAGGTTGTCCAGACGGTGCCGCAAGGCCAGGTAAGCGGGACCTTTTTTCAGAAGACCGTGGTTGGAATCCGGATAAAGCACCAGGCGGCTGGGAAGCTGCGGGTGAAGCGCTTTTAAGGTGTTATAGAGCTGATACGCCTGTTCCGGAACGCAGTTGGCATCTCGTTCACTTTGCAGAATCTGGAACGGAATGGTGATTTTATCCGCGTAGGTATTTGGCGAACTGCGGATGCAGTCGAACATGGAATCCAGGAAAGATTCAAATTCCTCACGGCTGCTCTGGCCGGCAGAATGAGAGGAATACCGGATCATCTGCAGATTCAGCAAAGGTCTGTGGGCGCAGGCAGCTTTGAAAAGACTGCTGTGAGAAGCCGTCCAGGCTGTCATATATCCGCCGTAGCTTCCGCCGCAGATACCGATTCGGTCGGAATCGATAAAAGTATATTTTTTGCAGGCTTCCCGGACAAAAGAAAGCAGATCATTCATAGCGGTATTGTCAAAGGCATACTCGTAATGATTATGCTGTTTTCCATAACCGGTGCCGCCCCTGGGATTTGCAAAGAGAACTGCAAACCCGGCTGCCGATAAAGTCTGAAATTCATAATTCAGCGCAGTAGAATAAAAGCCGGTAGGACCGCCGTGACAGTATAGGATGGCAGGCGATGATTCCTGATCCGGAGAACAGGGAGGCAGGAGAAAGCCCTGAATCCAATCCGTCTGGTCCTCGGTGCGTACGGTCAGTTCCAGTGGTTCCTGCAGCTTCACAAAGGCCAGCCAGGGATTGGTGTCGGTTAGGCGGGTAAGGGTGCAGCAGGCGGCACAGTCCTGAGGGATCATGTGTCTGTTTTCGGTATCCGTTTTTTGCGGAGACAGATGAATAAGATAAAGATCCGGAAGAGTAATGGCATCGGAAACCATGGTTAACAGCGTATCCTTTCCCGCAGCGCAAAGTCCCTGATAATTTCGGCTGCAGAAATGTGCGGGATCGACAGCTTGTCCGAAAGCATCGTCCTTATCGGTACATTGGACTTCTTCCGGTTTGGAATCAGATCCGGTGATTGGAACACGAAACAGCCGTGTACGGCCCTGCAGTCCGGAAATGTAATAACAGAATCCGTCCGGCATGACAAGGTACTGCATGTGGCCGGTACTTTGGGAGGCAAAGTTGAATTCCTGGGGAAGGATGCCATCTACATCAAAAGCCGGGTCAATCAGCCTTTTGGAAGTCGTGATAAGAGAAGGAGAGTCCTTCTCAAAAACAGGATTCCACGGAATTGTGAAAAGTCCTCTGGGATCGGCAT
Source organism: Lachnospiraceae bacterium (assembly GCA_028727605.1). Classification (GTDB taxonomy): domain Bacteria; phylum Bacillota; class Clostridia; order Lachnospirales; family Lachnospiraceae; genus Fusicatenibacter. Next base: position 2,034 of record JAQYOA010000043.1, on the reverse strand, counting down.
AAGAACTGTTTGGTTCTACACCCGGGAATACCATAACAGACCCTGTGCTGTCAAAAAGCGGCGGATTTTCCGGCTCAAAGCAAAGCGCCACATGATCCAGTGAGGCGAATATTTCTGCCTGAAAAGGCGCTGTAAGCGGCATGCGCCACCATTCCAGAAGTCCCTTTGCTGAATTTCTGGCAAAAAGAACGTCCTGTTCTTCCGGTGAGAAGACCGGTGCGTGAAAAGGACTGTCTTTGTCTAAAAGGCAGGTCAGGGTTTCTTCTGTCAGATTCAAAAGCCACAGAGTTCTGTGACGTCTGGACTGGTAGCCGGATTCGGTATCACTCTTAAAATAAGCTCCTTCACAGACAATCGGTTCTCTGGAACGTTTGTCCAGTTCTTTTTGCACTTCTTCCCGGGTTCGTTCTTTTACCATATCAGAAAGGGAATCCCTGTCATACTGCCAGCACTGCAGCAGGATGCGGGTACGGTCTCTGGATACCTGATATTTCTCAACACCATGGAGCATGGAAGTCAGTTTTTTGAGTATGCCATCCCGGGTTCGCACATACAGCTGGGAGAAAGCAAAGAATTCATTTACCGTACGGTCTTCCAAAGTTCCTACAGCCGGATAGGGAAGAGGAAGCGATGCATCGGAAAGAAAATAAACGGAACCATCCTCTGCTATATAGGGAGAGTGTTCTTCCTGTCCTCCTGCTGTAAGAATCCATTCCTGCTCTTTTTTGCAAAGCATGGAATCCGGAAGGGATTTCAGATGAATTTGCTCCCGGAAGCGCCCGGTATTTCCGGGATCGCTGTGATTTTCAAAGATTGGTTGGAAAGACTGCGTCCAGGCAGCGAATCCGGCGCCGGCAGCCGGCTGACCGATATACTGCATTTTCAGATAATCTTCCATAACAGGAAGACGTTTTCCGGAAGTGCTTTCCTGATCTTTCCTGTCAACCGGAAGGAGACTTTCCAATGAGATCCTGCTTTGTTTGACAGAGAAGGAGGAGAGTGCATTTGCTTTCTGATCATTTGATGGCGGTGCTGTTTCGCTTTTGGAAGAGTCGACTGTCGGTTCGGAAGCATTTTTCGCTGTGGTATATTTGAGACACCAGTCGATCATTTCCTTTAAGTGGCGGATTTGCCAGTGAAGCAGACCGGTTTTCTTGATTTCATGATTTTCTCCGGGAAATACTACCATACGACGGGGAACGTCGGGACATCTGTCACGGAGGGCGGAATATAACTGTTCTCCCTGCTCCAGAGGGCAGATGGAATCGTTTTGACCATGAAGAATCAGACAGGGTGTTTTCCAGCAATCAATATCGACGATGGATGCGCTGTGTGCTTTGCTGTACAGGTACTCCTGCAAACCGGAGGTTCCCAAAAAAGACTGAGAAAAAAGATCCGTATCTCCAATCCCGCAGGAAGTCGAGGGATTTGACCAGGGATGCTGAGCCACTGCGGCTTTAAAACGGTCTGTGTGACAGCAGATATCGTTGATCAGCCATCCGCCGCCGATGCAGACGTTATCCGGATCCAGCCAGGGAAAGGTTTCCATGGCCAGATCTGTGAAATGACACAGATCCTGACAGGCGGTCTCGTAAGAGGAGGGAGATTCTTTTTCGGAATCCGGACGATGGCATGCACACCCTCTTGGATTGCAGTAGATCACTGCCAGGCCGTTTGCCGCCATTGCCTGGCGTTCAAAATCAAATCCTGTTGTGTAAGAAACTTCCGGTCCATCAGGGACGTAGTGAAAGGAAGGAACAGAGTGTTTGGGGACTTCTTCCTGACGGGAGACGGGCGGCATCACCCAGCCCTGTACAGACCCGGGATTTTCCGGAGAGTCAGCATCGGCGCTTCTTTTAGTCTCCATTTGCAGCAACAGAGGAACAGAAAGGGTTACTTCCTGAAGCCATGCATTATGAAAACCAATCCGGCAAGCCTTTTTTTTCTTTTGGCTGTAAAGATACAGATCTATGGGCGTAGTGTCATCGGTGAGAAGCAGTAAAATCTGATCCTGGTCGGCATCCGCTTTGGGCA
>JAQYOA010000042.1 GCA_028727605.1 Lachnospiraceae bacterium | reverse complement strand
CCGCCCTCGCCCTGAACCGGCTCGATCATGATTGCGATGGTATCCTCGGTTACCGCCTCCTTGAAAGCTTCCAGATTGTTGAACTCGGCATAAGTAAAGCCCGGTGTCATGCTTCCGAATCCGATCTGGCATCCGTTATCCAACTATCCGATTGCACTCATGGAACCAAAGGTACGTCCGTGGAAGGACATTTTTGCAGTTACGATATTGTATTTGTTGGGACCATATTTCTCAACACCGTATTTTCTTGCCATCTTGATCATGGCCTCATTCGCCTCCGTGCCGGAGTTCTGGAAGTAAATTTTGTCCATGCCGATGGTGGTACAGATTTTTTCCGCAAGCAGTGCCTGAGGAATTGTATAGGGATAGTTAAATGTATGAATCACGTCCTTAGCCTGATCCTGGATGGCTGCAACTACTTTTTCATTACAGTTGCCTGCGCTGTTGACAGCGATGCCTGCGTAAAAGTCCAGATAAGCCTCACCATTTTCATCGTACACGTACATGTCTTTTGCTGTCTCTGCGATAAAGTCAAAACGCTCGTACGTATCGATCATGTATTTGCTGACTTTCTCTTTAATCTGTTCTTTTGTCAATCCTGTTTCTGCTAATTTCATGACTTTTCCTCCTTAATATGCCACAAAGAATGTCATAAAGCTTACCCGCTGATCGGTATCGTTAACATAGCGGTGTTCTCTGTCGGATTCGAAACGGAAGACATCATCTGTAGTCACGCGGTAGGAGGCATCTTTGAGTTCAATCAGAAGCTCTCCCTCCCGCACGGAAATATATTCTCTTGTCTTCTCTCCGTGGCTCCCGCTGACATAGGAGTGTGACGGCTCTATATCGATCCGGTAGATTTCCACCAGATTGTTATCTTCAATCGGAAAACAGGTCCATACTTTATATTGGCCCGGCATTTCTTTTGTTGGGACTGTATTTTCTACTTTTACCAAAAAGGTGTCTCTTGGCTGTGACTGGATCAGATCATCAAATTCAATCCGCAGACCGCTGGTGATTTTTCCCAGGGTTCCAATGGTGGGATTGCTGTCTCCCCGCTCGATCTGGGCGAGAATGCTCTTGCTTACTCCGGTCTGCTCTGCTACGACATCCAGACTCATGCCTTTTGCCTTCCTGATTCTGTTTAAATTGACTGCGATGTTATGTGATAAATAATCCATGTTTCCCTCCGCCTGATCTTCGGTATTTACACAGCTTATCCTATCAGAATGGAGGTTTCAGATCAAGCCTTTGAGCTTCAGATAATGCTTAATCACTTCCACGCAGCCCTCAATGCCCACCTTTTCGCTGTTCAGCGTCATATCATAATTGATGGGATTGGTCCATGTATTTCCATTGGTATAATATGCATAATAATCCGCACGATATTTATCCGTGTGGCTGATGGTCGCATTTGCGACTTCCTCGCTGACTCTCATGTTTTCCATGGTGCGCTTTACGCAGAAATCTCTGGGCGCCTCAATGTAAACGCTGACTACCCGATCTCTACCCCGCAGCACATAGTCCGCGCATTTTCCCACAATGACGCAGGGTTCTGTCTCTGCCAGGTTTTCGATGATCTGTCTCTGATAATCAAACAGCGTATCATCGGAAACAAATTTTTCGTTTCGCGCGATGTAGCTGGTGGCCCTTGGAAGTCCGCGAAGAAAATTGGCAAATCCGCCGTTTCCGCGGATCTTTTCATTAACTTCCTGGAACAGCTGCTCATCCAGTCCGCTCATCTGACTTGCCAGAGTCAGAATCCGGTTCTCATAGCAGTGAATGCCGAGATCTTTGGCGAGCCTGGCTGCGATTTCCTTACCGCCCGTGCCAAAACCGCGGGCAAAGGTAACAACATAAGGTTCCATTTTTCTCCCTCCTTATTTCTTATCCCGCCAGATATCTTCCGAGGAATTCCCTGGTTCTTGGATTTTTCGGGTTGGTGAACAGTTCCATGGGAGCTGCGTCTTCCACCACATAACCTTTATCCATGAAGATCGTTCTGGTCGAAACATCTCTTGCAAACGCCATCTCGTGGGTTACAATGATCATGGTAAGACCGGTCTGCGCCAGTTCTTTCATAACGCTTAAGACCTCTCCTACCATCTCCGGATCCAGCGCACTGGTCGGTTCGTCAAACAGCAGCACTTCCGGATTCATACAGAGAGCACGGGCAATGGCTACCCTTTGTTTCTGTCCGCCGGAAAGCTGAGCCGGTGTGGCGTTGATATACGGTGCCATGCCTACTTTTTTCAAATGTCTGATTGCCCGGTCAAAAGACTCTTCTTTTGACAGATGCAGTATTTTTCTCGGACCGCACATACAGTTCTCAAGTACCGTCATGTTGTTGAACAGGTTAAAGGACTGGAAGACCATGCCCACCTTGGAGCGGTATTCATTGATCTCCTTTTGTACATCCCGCACTTCTTTTCCGTGGTAAAGGATCTTTCCGTTCGTCTGGCGCTCCAGCTTGTTGATGCAGCGCAGAAGTGTGGACTTGCCGGATCCCGAGGATCCGACAATACAGATTACTTCCCCTTTTTCCACGGATATATCAATTTTCCGGAGAACCTCATGGTCTCCAAAGGATTTGCTCAAATTCTCAATGCTGATAATTTTCTCGCCCATAGAAAAGGTCCTCCATCTTTACTGATTCTCCATGTATTCCACTGCCAGTACGTAATCATTCCTGCCTGCCATGCGTTTTTCCAGAAACAGGAAAACACGGTTGAATACGAAACAAAGCACAAAATAAATAACCGCGATAATCAGATACGCCTCAAAGTACTTGTAATAAGTACCTCCGGCTGTCTTTGCTGCCATAAACAGTTCCTGAACGGCGATGACATTCAATACGGAGGTCATCTTCAGATTTGTCAGGAAGGTATTTGCCATCTCCGGAATGATGTTCTTGAATGCCTGAGGCAATATAATGTAAAACATGGTTTTCATCGGTGACATTCCCATGGCCAGTGCACCTTCCCGCTGCCCGTTGTCAATGGAATTGATTCCGGCGCGGACAGTCTCTGCCATGTATGCGCCCGTATTCAGCAGCGTAACCAGAATACCCGCAACGCTCGGTGCCATCTCCACGCCGGCCTGGCGAAGACCGTAAAATACGATCATCGCCTGCACGATCATGGGAGTTCCCCGGAATACCTCCACGTAGACAACGCAGATTGCTTTGAGTACACGGGTCATTCCTTTTTTGACAATGTGGTCTTCTTTATTAATCTTAAGATCCTGAATGATACCGACAACATATCCCAAAAGGAAACCGAAAATCGTACCCAATACTGCGATATACAGTGTGAGCCAGGTTCCCTGCAGGAACATGCTGGAGTATTTCCTGGCCATGAAAATCATCCATTCCAGGGAGTTGGTTGGATCTGCAGATGAAAAAATTCTTTCAAGCATGATTCGAAATACCTCCCAGCTTCGTATTTGTCTTGCAGTTTACTTTTCCTGCTTAGTTTGCTGCCGGCTGCAGCTGAATTGCTTCCTCCATCAGTTCGTCCATAGCCGCTTTGTCATTCCAGCCAATGGCATCCATCGCTGCCTGGATTTTATCTCTCAGAGCTGTATCATCTTTTCTCGTTGCGATACAAACGTTGGTCATTTCCTGATCATCCTTGAAAGTATCGTTTTCGTCCAGCTGGATCACTACCAGATCGCTGTTGGTCATCGCTGCGGATTCTGCTGTCGGAACATCGATGACTGCCACATCAGCCACTCCGTTGGAGATTGCCATAAAGCACTCTGCTGTAGTTGCGTAATTTCCGCTCAGTACGCCGCCCTCAATCTGATCAAGAAGGGGAACCCATCCGGTACCCAGCTGAGTTGTCAGCTTAACACCTTTTCCGTTCAGTTCGGAAAGGCCCTTGACATTCTCATACTCGCTGCCTTTCTTTACCGTGATGCAGTTATCTCTATAGTAATACGGTTCGGTAAATGCATAGGATTTTTCACGTTCTTCCGTCTTTCCCATGCCGGCGATGATACAGTCATACACACCGGAATCCATGGAAAGACCGATGGAATCCCACTCCACTTTGTGGATTTCCAGTTCCATGCCCATCTGCTCTGCCAGTTTCTTTGCTACCATGACATCGTAGCCATACGCGTAAAAGTTGGTTCCGTAAATCGGCACTGCCGTGTCACCGTTGGCCACTTCCTCGGTCTCCTGAGTCCAGTTAAACGGTGCGTAAGCACATTCCATACCAACACGCAGCACGTTGCTCTCCTCACCGGAAGTTTCCTCTTCGGAAACCGTCTGACTTTCCGCAGATGTCCCGCTTGCGCTGCTGCCTGAGGATTCGGATGAAGAACCACATCCTGCCAGTGCAGAAACAACCATTGCAGAAGCTACCAGTAAACTAACCATTTTTTTCTTCATAATAATTCCTCCTCTTCCCAAAACAAAAGAGGCGCTTATTCCCTCAGGAATAAACGCCTTTGTTTTTGAAATGTCGTATGCTTTTGTTTTGATGTGCCTTATTATACGAGTTGTCCATTATATTGTCAATCCAAAATTTAAAAATTCTTGTACTTTGTACATTCTCCCGATTTTTTTCTCGATTATCGTGCATTATATCGCACAAAGTGCTATATTTTGTTCAACCAGCCACACAAAACCAGCTTCCATTGGAATCCCCAAAAACGCCGGTCCCTGCAACATCAGTTCTGTTGAAAGCCCCCTCACAAAAGCCAGCCCCTGCAAAATCAGTTTCTGTTGGAAGACCCTTGAAAAAC
>JAQYOA010000041.1 GCA_028727605.1 Lachnospiraceae bacterium | reverse complement strand
CTTACGTTGTGTGCGGCCGATCTTACCAACCGTACGCTGATGCGGAAGGCAAGCCGTGACAGAATGCAGGATCTGATTGAAGGAGAAACAAACAAAGACATTTTATTTATTGGCAACAGTCATATCATGGATGGTGTGATCCCCATGGAGCTGTGGAAGGAATATGGCTATGCATCTCATCTCCTGTGCGCAGAGTATAACGACATGGAGCGGTATCCTGCCATGCTGGAACTGGCGCTGCAATATACGCAGCCTTCTCTTGTTGTCGTGGATGTGGATGATTATTGGGGAAAAAGTCCGGATGACAAGACGCTTATGAGTTATCACGAATTTGTCGATGCCTATCCGCTCAACAGGGCAAAGGTAAAGACAACATTGGAGTTGTATCCGGATATGGAGCGGCGGCGTGAGATTCTGTTCCCGTTCTACCTTTATCACAGCCGGTGGAATGACTTGTCCCGCAACGATCTGAAGAGAAGTGATACTTCAAATTATCTGAAGGGATACGAATATACGACAGAATCAACTCCGGTAGAAATACCGGAGCTTGTGCCGCAGTCGGACGGTGTGCTGATCGAGGACGCCTATGGACTGGGAGCGCTTCAGAAACTGATCGCAGATTGTGAGGAAAAAGGGATCAGCGTGCTGCTTGTAACCATTCCCTATGCGGCGGATGTGCCGGAGCAGCAGTATCTGCAGGGACTGCACACTTTTGCGGAAAGAAACGGGGTTTCCTATCTGAATCTGATCGAACGGGAAGCGCTTGTGGATGAAGGCACGGATTACAGGGAGGCCGGACATCTGAATGTACATGGAGCAGAAAAGGTAACCACTTTTCTCGGAAATTACATAAAGGAAAATTATGACATTCCTGTCAGAAGCGGGGAAGAACCTTATCGGACGGAGTGGAATGAAAATTACGAAAAATATCAGGAGTTTAAGCAGGACTGAAGGGAGCATAAGGAATGAGTGTATTATCGGGCAGTTTTCTGATCTTTTTCATCGTTCTGTTGATACTCTACTGGTGCATCCCTTCCAAATGGCGTTGGATCGTCCTGTTGGCCGGCAGCTATCTGTTTTATGCGTCGGCGAATCGGAAGTGGCTTTTGCTGATTGTATTTACGACGCTGCAGACCTATTTTGCGGCACGATGGCTCGGAAAGCTCAATCATTACATCAAAGAAGACCTGAAAAAAATTGAAGATAAAGAACAGCGCAAAAAGAAAAAGGAAGCAATTATCCGTCAGAAAAAGGGGATTGTGGCGTTGTCGCTTGTGACCAACTTTGCTGTCCTGTTCTTTTTCAAAACCTCTTATCTGTGGAAAGAGGTTCCGCTGCTGTTGCCCCTTGGCATATCATTTTACACGTTTCAGACGATTGGTTATCTGATCGACGTGTACCGGGCGAACTTTGAGCCGGAGCGGAATCTATTCAAGTATGCGCTGTTTGCATCTTATTTTCCACAGATCATTCAGGGACCGATCAACCGCTATGATAAGCTGTTTCCACAGTTCTTTGCGGAACGGAAGTTTGAGTGGCGCAGGATTAAGATGGGCTTCTGGCTGTTCCTGTGGGGGATGTTCAAAAAGCTTGTCATTTCCGACAGAGCTGCGGTTTTTGTGAGCGCTGCGCTGGGAGAAGGGATGCCGGATACGCCGGGATCGATCATTGTGCTTGGCATATTCCTGTTCAACCTGCAGTTGTACACTGATTTCTCCGGCGGCATCGACATGGTCAGCGGCATTTCCCAGATGCTCGGCATTGAGCTAGCTGAAAATTTCCGCCGCCCGTTTTTCTCAAAAACATTGGGAGAATATTGGAGACGGTGGCATATTTCCCTTGGCGCATGGATCAAGGATTACGTGTTCTATCCGATCGCTATGTCAAAGCTGTTTGCAAAGCTCGGAAAGAACGCAAAGAAGGTATTCGGAAACCATATCGGCAAAACGCTGCCGGCAGCCGTTACATCCGTGATCACATTTGTGTTGATCGGTCTGTGGCATGACATTACATGGTGTTATGTACTGTACGGCTTATGGCATGGCATACTGACGGCATTGTCCAATCTGTGTGAGCCGGTAATTGCCAGAATCAATCACGAGCTGGAGATACGGACAGATGTCCTGAGCTTCCGCTGGTTTCAGCGTTTGCGGACATGGATGATCGTCTCCGTCGGTGAGAGCTTTACCCTGGCGGGAACGCTTGGCATGACAGCGATCATGTATGGCCGTATTTTCAAGAGTTTCAAGGCGAGAGCACTGCTTCTGGACATCGCGGGATTTGGTCTGGATATCCCCAATCTATTCGTACTCTTATGCGCAACTCTACTGCTCATTTTTATCAGTATGAAGCAGGAATCCGGCGTCCGGATCAGAGAAGCGCTGGAGAAGCAGAATGTCTGGTTCCAGTGGCTGATGGCGCTGGGGATTCTCTGGGTAACGGCTGTCTTTGGCGTATATGGACCGGGATATGATGCGGCAGCATTTATTTATGGTGGATTTTAATGGATAAAGAGGAACATATTATTTTTCATGCGGATGATTTCGGGGCGAATCGTGAAGTATCGGCGCACATCCTGGATTGCCATAAGTAAGGGGCGCTCAGTTCGCTGAGTGTGCTTCCAAACGGCAGGGATCTGGATGCATGCATGCAGACTCTGGAGCCTTACAGGGAAAGGATAAAGGTCAGCATTCATTTTAATCTGGCGGAAGGACATTGTGTGGCAGCACCGGCGGAGGTGCCGCTTCTGGTGGATGAGAGGGGAATGTTCCACATTTCCTTTTTCAAGGTTCTGTTATGGTCATTCACGGGGAAGCGAAAAGAACTGAGACGTCAGATCGAGCTTGAGATGAAAGCGCAGTTTGCGCGTGTACTTCCTTATACGAAGTCTGTCCGCGTGGACAGCCATCAGCATTATCATATGATTCCGATGGTGTTAAAGAGTATTCTGAAGGCTGTGGAGGAAAGCAGCAGGGAGATCGAGTTTGTCAGGATCCCGGCGGAACCGCTCAGTCCGTTCCTGAAGCATCCGGAACTGTGGCGGACGTTTCGTCCGATCAATCTGGTAAAGAATCTGGTGCTGAATGTGCTGAATCTCATGGATGTACGGATTCTGAAGCCTTACCGCAGGAAAAGTGCCGTATTTTTTGGCATTCTGCTGAGCGGCGGGATGGACCTGCAGCGTGTGCGCAGACTCCTTCCGGAATTTCAAAAGATTGCGGACAGAAAGAAACTGCCGTTAGAGATCCTGTGTCATCCCGGCGGAGTTGAACAGCCGGAATCACTGATGGATATTAAGAACACAGACTGCGTCCGGTTTTATACTTCCGAGGGAAGAAAAATAGAGAAAGAGATGTTGATGAAAATAAAGGAATCGTGTTAAAGAGCGCTTCGGAGGATACCGAAACGCTTTTTTTACTTTACAAGGTAGAAAAAAGATACTAAAGTTAATAAATATAGAAATATAGTTAAAAAGGAAAAATTATAGTGAAAATGGGAGGGCGGAATGAGTTTTATAGAGGATAAACGTGATAGTATAAAACAATATATGCTTGAAAAAATAGATGATAATTAAACAGAAAGATGGAAATTATTAACTGATCGGAGTTTAAAGGAGGTGTTTGATATGTTTGCAGACGTGGATGGAGGATTTACTAAGACGCATATTCCGATTAAGAACATTTTTGATACATTTCCGGTTTCACGTTCTCAGGCAAAGCGGTTATGTAACCGCTTTGATAGATTTCAGGAAATTGAACTTGATTTTGAAGGAGTAGAGGAAATCGGTCAGGGCTTTGCACATGAAATATTTGTAGTTTTTCAGAATGCACATGAGAATATCAAACTAATTCCTGTGAATACTTCGGAAGAGGTGCAGCGGATGATCCATCATGTATTACATTAGCATGTAATCATTACTCAATCCTGATTACCGCCGTATCGCCAATCTGAATCACGGAATCCTTTGCAGGCCAGCAGCCCATTTGTTTAAATGTGTCGCCGGTCTGTATTTCTGTCCGTTCCTCGTCGGAGCAACTTTCCAGCTTCAGCCCGAAATAGGTATCCATCATAGCGGCAAAGTGAGCCTGCTCCGAGATGAAGTAGCTGTCTCTGATTCCTGCCATGGCGGGAGGGAGATTCAGCGAGATCGTGTCATACTCTTCAAAATGGCCGATCACACATAGTTTTTCCAGCGAATCGTAGTCCTCCAACTGCTCAATGCGGTCAACCATACGGTTCGTGAGCGCAAAGGTCATCTCGTTGCTCGCTTTCATGTACAGGTAGCCAATGTTGCTGATCAGCGCAAAATTGAATATCGTCACGGCAGTCAGCAGGACGCAGAGCCAGGATGTAAGAGCGCTGAATGAAAGAACTGCTTTGTCATACAACAGCACCGGCAGCATATAGATCACGCTGAATCCTGCGTACATCAGCATATAATAGCGCACCTCCGGCGACAGAAAATAGATGATGGAGCACACAAAGGGCATGGCAGCGAGACACAAAAAGATCATGGCAAGCCGCCCCAGGTTGCGGTAGAGTTTGGACAGCAGAACAAGCCGAATCAGAAGCGCTGCCAGCAGGATCATTAATGCAGCGTTCAGAATTTTGTATAGATTCATTGTGTCCAGAGGACCGAAGAAAAAGTAGACAAAATCAATGATACAATCCCTGACAGCCTGTACCAGACGGGAGCCGTCCGGCAGGGACATCGTGGAGATGCCGTTATAATCGCTGGCAGCGATACCTTCGATCGCAGACAATATTTTATTGCAGATCAGATAGAGTGCAGTGCCGAGACCGCCCATCAGCAGGAAACGTCCCCAGTAACGGAGTGTATCCCTGACAGAAGTCTCTGTGAAGAGCAGCTGCAGGACAGTCCATGTGAGGATCAGCATGATGGCATAGGAAATGTATGCCTGATAGGAGCCATACGCGGCAGCGATCAGAAATAAGCCGCCGATCCAGCCTCTGCGGCGCTGAACCGTGAAGAGAACCGCCATTGTCACAAACAGCATTGCCAGGAAATAGCCGTCTGCTGTGTACATGTAGGCGAAGGTGCTTGCAACTGTCGGAAAAGAAACTGTCAAGGCGCTGATGAGGAAAATACTCACTTTACTCTGTAGAGAGAAAATCTCAGTCAGGCAGACACAGGTAAAACTGAGGTACACCAGTGACAGGAGTCCGTTGATCCACTGCAGATCATAGTAGGAGCCGATTCCGCAGCTGAGCGTCAGGAAACACCGTCCGAGATGGATGATATTCTGGGGATCATGAAAGTTATAGACCGAATCCCATGTGAGCAGATGATTCGTCAATCGGAACAGATGGATGATCAGCCCGGTAAAGAAGGCGCTGCAGAAAGCAAAAAGCCAGTCCTTTTTTATTTTTGTTTTTATCAGTTCGATGAAATGGTCGGGATACATGATTTACTCTCTATACTTCCTTATATTTTTTTCTAACAAAATCTGTCTGTATTTTAGCTTATTTTGTGCGAAAAGGCAAACACTATGAGCGGGAGGCTGATGAGTGACTTGCGTTCCTACATTAAATGGGTTAAAATAAAAACAAAATATTGAATGGTATAAGGATCCGCCATGAATAAAAAGAGCAATATCTTGGAAGTATATGGTATCCTGCTGACAGACTGTCTTTGCGTCATTCTGTCTTATTTGCTTGCCATTCTGATCCGGTATGGTTCCTTTGCGGAGGCGGATAATAAGCAGACCTATGTCATGGTCTGCGCATGGATTCTGGTGTTTGCCG
>JAQYOA010000040.1 GCA_028727605.1 Lachnospiraceae bacterium | reverse complement strand
ATTATACAAACCATGTCTGGCCTGCGGAACCTGTACTTTTGTATGTCCTACCTGTCAGTGTTATGACATAAAAGATTATGATACCGGACACGGGGTACAACGTTATCGTTGCTGGGATTCCTGTATGTATTCCGATTTTACAATGATGGCAGGAGGAAACAATCGTACCACACAGATGCAGCGTTTCCGTCAGCGTTTTATGCACAAACTGGTTTACTTCCCGGACAACAACGATGGAATGTATTCCTGTGTAGGATGCGGACGCTGTGTGGAGAAATGTCCTCAGTCACTGAATATTGTAAAAGTTATCAAACGCATGGGAGGTACGAAATAAATGTGTAATTGTGGAAGTGAAGAAAAGAAAAATGCTTTGCTGCCGCAGGTCGGCGTGATCACGGATATCCGCCGGGAGACTCCCGATGTGAAAACATTCCGTATCGTTCGTCCGGACGGCAAGAAGCTTTTTGAACATATGCCCGGCCAGTGCGCAATGCTTTGCGTACCGGGCGTTGGTGAGGCTCTGTTTTCGATCACCTCATCCCCGACAAACAAAGAGTATCAGGAGTTTTCCATTAAGGAATGCGGATGTGTGACAAACTACCTTCACAATATGGAGGTGGGAGATGAGATCATGGTACGCGGACCTTACGGAAATCATTTTCCGGTGGAGACGGTTCTGAAAGGACAGAATCTCCTGTTTATCGCAGGCGGTATCGGTCTTGCACCTCTTCGTTCTGTGATCAATTATGTACTGGACAACCGTGATAATTACGGTACGGTTGATATTGTTTACGGTTCCCGTTCCGCAGATGACCTGGTACAGTTAAAGGAAATCCAGGAAGTCTGGATGAAAGCAAAAGATGTAAATGTCTATCTGACCATCGACCGTGAACAGGAAGGCTGGGACGGTCATGTGGGCTTTGTTCCTGCTGATGTGAAGGAACTGAATATGACGACAGACAAGACAGCTCTGATCTGCGGACCGCCGATCATGATCAAGTTCGTACTCCAGGGTCTTCAGGAGCTTGGATTTGATAAGACTCAGGTCTACACCACACTGGAGCTGCGTATGAAATGCGGAATCGGAAAATGCGGCCGCTGCAATATCGGAAGCAAATATGTCTGCAAAGACGGCCCGGTATTCCGCTGCGACGAGATCGATGAGTTACCGAACGAATATTAAAACGGAGGTTGAGAAAAATGCAGGAAATGGTAAATATATACATTTACGGCAAAAAGTATTCCGTACCTGGTGATCTGACGATTATGACTGCCATGGAGTATGCCGGATATCAGTTAAAACGCGGATGCGGCTGCCGTCACGGATTCTGCGGCGCCTGTGCCACCATCTACAGAATCAAGGGAAAAAATGAGTTAAAGACCTGTCTGGCATGTCAGACACAGGTAGAAGAGGGTATGTACATTGCCAGCCTTCCGTTCTATCCGACTGACAAGAGAACTTACAATATGGAAGAGATCAGCGCCGAGCAGAGAGTTATGATGGATCTTTATCCGGAAATCTACAGCTGTATCGGATGTAATGCCTGCACCAAAGGATGTCCTCAGAATCTGAATGTTATGCAGTACATCGCTTACGCACAGAGAGGTGACTTCAAGAAATGTGCAGAAGAATCCTTTGATTGTATTGGATGCGGTATCTGTGCATCCCGCTGTCCGGCCGGTATTTCTCATCCGATGGTAGGAGAGCTTGCAAGACGTCTCAATGGTAAGTACATTGCTCCAAAGAGCGAGCATGTAAAGAATCGTGTAGCTGAGATCAATGAGGGCAAGTTTGATGACCTGATTGAGAAGGTTATGAACAAACCGATTGAAGAGATGCAGGAACTGTACAACAACCGTGAGATTGAGAAATAAGGAGGGAAGATCTGATGTACACATTAGCCAATATGCAGGACTCTATCAAAAAGGTAGAAGCTACCAGAGCCCAGAGAATGGCTTCTGAGCCAAGAAGAATGACAGCGGATGAAAAAGATGCCCTTCTTGCAGCTTATCATCCGGATTACAAGGAAGATGGATTTATCACTCTGAAAGTCGGACCGAACAAAGGTGAAAAAGTTCCCACAGAGCTTGGTGAACTGCTGGAGTCCAACAGCCGTATTCTGGGAGTGGACATTGACCTCGAGAAAGTAGATTATGATGTGGATGTTCTGATCATCGGTGCCGGCGGAGCAGGTTCCTCTGCAGCAATCGAGGCACACGAGGCCGGAGCAAATGTTATGATTGCCACAAAGCTTCGGATCGGTGATGCGAACACGATGATGGCGGAAGGCGGAATTCAGGCTGCTGATAAGGAAAATGATTCCCCGGCACAGCATTATCTGGATGCGTTTGGCGGCGGTCATTTCGCAGCAAGACCGGAACTTCTGAAGAAGCTGGTTATGGAAGCTCCGGATGCAATCAGCTGGCTGGAAAATCTGGGTGTTATGTTTGACAAAGATGAGAACGGACGTATGGTAACAACCCATGGCGGCGGTACCTCCAGAAAACGTATGCATGCATGCCGTGATTATTCCGGAGCAGAGATCATGCGTACTCTTCGTGATGAAGTGATTAACCGTGGCATTCCGGTTGTAGAGTTCACCTCTGCTGTGGAACTGATCATGGATGACAAGGGACAGACTGCAGGTGCGGTTCTTCAGAATATGGAGACCGGAGAATATCTGGTGGCAAAGGCAAAAACAGTCATTATTGCTACCGGCGGCGCAGGACGTCTTCACTATAACAATTTCCCGACATCCAATCACTATGGCGCTACCGCTGACGGTTTGGTATTGGGTTACCGTGTGGGAGCTCCGCTTCTGTATCAGGATACAATTCAGTACCATCCTACCGGAGCTGCTTATCCGTCCCAGATCTTCGGTGCATTGGTAACCGAGAAGGTACGTTCTCTGGGCGCTATGCTGGTAAATGTGGATGGCGAAGCATTTATGCATCCGCTGGAGACCCGTGATGTATCCGCTGCAAGCATTATCCGTGAGTGTTCTTCCGACCGCAATAAAGGCGTGGAGACTCCGCAGGGCAAAGCGGTATGGCTGGATACCCCGATGATCGAGCTGATCGGCGGAGAGGGAACAATTGAGAAAAGAATCCCTGCAATGTTCCGTATGTTCATGAACTATGGCATCGATATGAGAAAAGAGCCGATCCTGGTTTACCCGACACTGCACTATCAGAACGGCGGTCTTGAAATTAACGGAGAAGGCTTTACCAATACGGTCAGCAACCTGCTGGTAGCAGGAGAGGCTGTCGGAGGAATCCACGGAAGAAACCGTCTGATGGGCAACTCTCTTTTGGATGTCATCGTATTTGGCCGTGATGCCGGAAAAGCAGCCGCAGCAAAGGCAAAAGAGGTAACGCTTGGAAAGATGAATCTGAATCATGTGGAAGCTTATGCGAAGACTCTGGAGGAAGCAGGCATTTCCACCGGTATGGTATCTCCAAAACTGCTGCCGGATTATGCCGGAAAGAGACATCTTTAAGATACAGGCAACAAGAACGATAGAAAGATGGAGGTAAGATCATGCGTGAGATTCAGGCAAGTGTGATTACGGATGTGGTAGAGAAGCTTTGCATCGAAGCGAATTACCATCTTCCCAGTGATGTGAAGTGTGCGATCACCGGATGCCGCGCCTGCGAGGACGGAGAGATTGCAAAAGGTGTTCTGGATAAGATCATTGAGAATTACGAGATTGCAGATTCCCAGAATGTGCCGATTTGTCAGGATACCGGTATGGCATGTGTATTCCTGGAAATCGGACAGGATGTACATATTGCGGGCGGCGATCTGACGGAAGCAGTCAATGAAGGCGTGCGCAGAGGTTATGACAAAGGATATTTAAGAAAATCCGTTGTGAAAGATCCTGTGAGAAGAGGAAATACCGGGGATAATACACCGGCTATGCTCTATACAGAGATCGTTCCGGGCGAACAGATTAAAGTTACCGTGGGACCGAAAGGCTTCGGAAGCGAAAATATGAGTATGATTCGGATGTTCAAGCCTTCTGCAGGTCTTCAGGGAATTAAGGATTTTATTCTGGAGGTTGTTGAAACAGCAGGCCCGAATCCCTGTCCTCCGATGGTTGTGGGCGTCGGTATCGGCGGTACGTTCGACAAATGTGCGCTGCTGGCCAAGAAAGCCCTGATGCGCCCCATTGATTCTGAGAATCCGGATCCTTTCTACGCAGACCTGGAAAAGGAAATGCTTGAGAAGATCAATCAGCTGGGAATCGGACCTCAGGGCTTTGGCGGAAAGACAACAGCGATCGGACTGAATATCGAGACTCTGCCGACCCACATTGCGGGCATGCCCTGTGCAGTCAATATCAACTGCCATGTTACCCGTCATAAAACGGAGGTGATCTGATCATGGAAAAACATATTCAGCTGCCTTTAACAGAAGAACTGGCAAAAAACCTGCACGCAGGTGATACGGTATACTTAACCGGAACAATCTATACTTCCCGTGATGCCGGACACAAGAGAATGTGTGAAGCCCTTGCAAGAGGCGAGCAGCTTCCCTTCGATCCGACGGATGCTACCATTTACTATGTGGGACCGACACCGGCAAAACCGGGACAGGTCATCGGATCCGCAGGTCCTACCACCAGCGGCCGTATGGATGCATACGCTCCGACCATGATGTCTGTGGGTGCAAGAGGAATGATTGGGAAAGGTGCCCGTCTTCCGGAAGTAGTGGAGGCAATGAAAAAATATCACGGAGTATACTTCGGAGCGATCGGAGGAGCGGGTGCTCTGCTTGCAAAATGTATCAAAAAAGCAGAACTGATCGCATACGAAGATCTTGGTGCCGAGGCACTTCGCCGTCTGGAAGTAGAGGATATGCCGCTGTTTGTCATCATTGACAGCGAGGGAAATAATCTCTATGAGATGGGAAGAGAAGAATATTTAAAGGCTCATAAAGAATAAAAATTTCTTTCAAAGCCTGCATGAGAAAAGAGAGAAGAAAAAGGAGTCATACAGACGATGAATGTGGAGACAATCAGCAATCTTTTAGAGGCACTGATGATTTTGTGCTTCGGCCTTTCCTGGCCGATTTCCATCCGGAAATCCTATGTATCCAGAACAGCAAAGGGAAAAAGCCTGTTTTTTGAAGTTTTTATCTGGATCGGTTATGTGTTCGGTATCGCAAGAAAATTCCTGGACTACAATGCAGATCCGTCCCGCAGCTGGGTCTTTTTCCTGGCATGGGCGTTCTATTTCCTGAATATCGCAGAAATCACAGTTGATATTCTGCTGTATTTGAGAAATGTGAAGCTGGATCAGAAAAAAGAAGCAGAGAACAAATAAATTTATCATGCAAAGCCGCGATATCGGCAGAGGTTTTTCTCTGTCCGGTATCCGGCTTTTTGCTTTTTGTCGGAGAAACTGTCAGAATTACAAAAAGAAAATGCTTGTAAAGGGGAAAAGATAATTGTATACTATTTTTGTATGAGCAAAATTCAAAAGGGAGGATCAGGATGGGAAAAGACTTGAATATTTACACGATTGCCCGTGAAGCAGGAGTATCCGTTTCCACGGTTTCACGAGTGATGACACAGAGTGCCAAGGTCAGCCCTGAGAAAAAACAGAGAGTTGAAGAAGTGATACAGAAATACAATTATCGGCCGAACGCACTGGCGCGGGGACTGAGCAGTACAAAAACGCATATGATCGGATTGCTGGCAGCAGATCTCGAAAATCCCTATTATTCGGCACTTATCACCAGCTGTGAGAAAGAAATCAACCGACGGGGCTATGTGCCGATGATTTCTTCTTTTTACATGGAGGATGAGAGGGAGCGCGAATCCCTTCAAAAGATGTCCGAGATGCAGGTGGAAGCAATTGTGATGCTGGGAGGCAAGTCAGATTCCCTGATCAATGATCCGGAATATGCAGAGTTGGTTAATCAGGTGCTTGAGAGCGTTCCGATTGTTACAACCGGATTTATAGAAGGGACAGACTGTCATCAGGTTACCGTTGATGAGGGGGAGGCAACCGAAATGGCGATCCGTCATCTGATATCTCTTGGCCACCGCAGAATTGCCATGATCGGTGGTTTTGACCATATGAAATCAACTCACGAAAAAAGAGTTCGGTATCGTGAGGAACTGAAGAAATACGGTATAGAGTACCGGGAAGGTTATGTGAAAGATTCAAACTACAGCATCGAGGGCGGATATCAGGCCATGAATGAGTTTTTTGAAGAGAATCAGATGCTTCCCACGGCGGTGATTGCAATTAATGATTTCAGTGCAGTTGGCATTATCCGTTCAATCAAGGAACACGGTTACGAGATACCGGAAGATATTGCGCTTGTAAGCTTTGATAATACCTTTATTGCAGAAGCAGTTATTCCAAAGCTTACCAGTTTAAGTTATGAATTGAATGAGTATGGAACACATCTGATCGATACTGTGATTGGACTAATCGAAGGAAAGGAATTTCCGTGCGTTCAGAAATACTCTGCGAGACTGATTGTCAGGGAATCCAGCGGAAATCCGATCGGAAAGTGACAAAGAAAAATTGATCTTGATATACAAAAGAAAGCAACCGGAAACAAAATAATGTTTTTGGCTGCTTTTTTTATTGTTATTCAGATTGAAGAAAAACACAAACGAAATGTCAATATGCACAAAAAAATATAATTGAAATTATGGAAAAGTGCAATTTGCCAAAATACAGTTGACATGAATTCGTTATAGTGCTAAAATTTAAAACATGAAAACGGTTTCAAATTTACATCTTGAAGCACAAAAAAGGAACGGGAGGGAGAGATATTCTTATGAAAGCAGCCCAAAAGAAAAAAAAGAAAGGTTTTTTTTACAACCTGTACAAGTATCGTACATTGACACTGATGTGTCTGCCGGCAATTATTTTCTTCTTCGCATTTAACTACATGCCGCTGCCGGGTCTTTATGTTGCGTTCGTTAACTACAACATGAAGTCAGGTATTTTTAAGAGCCCGTTTGTAGGATTGAAGAACTTCGAATTCCTGGCGACTTCCGGTAAACTGTGGGCATTGACCAGAAATACATTGTTGTATAACCTGGCATTCATTGTCCTCGGAAATTTGCTGGCTGTCTGTACCGCAATTCTGCTGAATGAGATGCACAGCAAGTATTTCAAGAAGGTTTCTCAGACGGTTATGCTTCTGCCGCATTTTATTTCCCAGGTATTGGTTGGTGTCCTGGTATACAATCTGCTGAATTATGATACCGGTCTTGTGAATGGAATTCTGACAAGCCTTGGTCTGGAAAAATGGCAGCCATATGCAGACCCGAATGTTTGGCCTTTCATCATCGTAATCGTAAGCCTGTGGCAGAGCGTCGGATATGATTCCATTGTATATTTTGCAGCCATCTGCGGTATTGATGCAGAGATGGTCGAAGCATCCAAGATCGACGGAGCAAACGGTTTCCAGAGAATTCGCTATATTATCCTTCCGTCCCTGAAACCTACGATTATTATTCTTCTTCTGCTGGCAGTCGGAGGCATTATCAAAGGTAACTTCGGTTTGTTCTACAACATCATTGGCAACAATTCTCTGTTGTATGATACGACTGATATTATTGAAACCTTTGTATACCGGTCAACAATGGTGGAATTCAATTTCTCGACCGCATCCGCAGTCGGCCTGTACCAGTCACTTGTCGGTTTTGTGATGGTAATGGCGATGAATGCACTTGTTAAGAAGATCGATCCGGAGTATTCCCTGTTCTAGGAAGAGTTGGAGGCAATTATGGCAAAGAATAATAACAGATTAGAAAAAGAGCACACAAGGATTAAGCTTGGCGCATCCGATAAGGCCATTCGAGGATTTGGCTATGTGGTTGTTACAATTTACTCCATCGCTTGTATTCTGCCGTTTATCATGATCCTGAGCACCTCGTTTACATCCGAAACCTATATCCGGAGAAATGGGGTAACACTGATCCCGAAAGAGTTTACAACGATGGCATATGAGGCTGTCTTAAAGGGCAGTATGATTTGGAAATCCTACGCTCTGACAATTATCATGACAGTATGCGGTACTTTCCTTGGTCTTATGATTATTGCAATGACGGGTTATGCACTGCAGAGAAAGGATTATCCTTTTAGAAATGCGATTTCCTTCTATATTTATTTTACCAGTTTGTTCAGTGCTGGCCTGGTTCCGTACTACTTATTGATGACCCAGACCTATCATCTGAAGAATAATTATCTGGCCGTGTTTCTTCCGCTGCTGATGAATTCCTGGCTGATCATCATGATGAAGAACTTTGTGAAGTCGATTCCCTATGAGATTACAGAATCCGGTAAGATAGACGGTGCAGGTGATATGAAAATTTTCGTGTCCCTGATTCTTCCGATGTTAAAGCCGGCTCTTGCAACCATCGGCCTTTTCCTTGCACTTGGCTACTGGAATGAATGGTACAATTCCTCCATTTTCCTGAGCGCAAAAGTTGAGGTAAAACCGCTTCAGTACACGCTGTATGAAGTTGTAAATAAGGCGGCATCTTTGAGAAACTCAATGGCATCTCAGTATGTCTCCTTAAATGACATTCCGACCGAAGGAATCAAGATGGCGAATGCAATCCTTGCAACCGGTCCGATCATTCTGGTTTATCCGTTTGTTCAGAAATACTTTATCGGCGGTATTACAGTTGGTTCTGTAAAAGGCTGATACATCAATGAAATCACTCGTCTGTCTCTGAAGGAGACAGAGTGATAATATAATTTTAATGGAGGTATTATATGAGAAGAAAAGTACTTGCAGTATTGCTTGCAGTCGGCATGGTAGGCAGTCTGGCTGCGTGCGGAGGTGACAGCAGCACTTCAAACTCTGGTGGCGACAGCCAGAAGAGCGAAACATCATCTGGATCGGGGACATCTACATCCGGATCCGAGACTGCTGACATTGACACTTCAGAACATGTGGTTGTTACTTATCTGACGATCGGTGATAAGCCAAACAATTCAGCCAATGAGGAGATCCTGGCTCAGCTGAATGAGATTCTTACCGAGAAAGTAAACGCTGAACTGGATGTTTACTCTATCGGTTGGACGGATTATATGTCAAACTACCGTCTGACTCTGACTCAGATGGATGGCAGTGTCGACCTGGTAAGTGCAGCTGACTGGATGGAGGAGTGGGCACTTTCCAAGGACGGAGCATTCCTGCCTCTGACAGAAGACATGCTTGCTACTTACTGCCCGATTACATATTCGGAAGTTCCTGAGGATCACTGGAATATGTGTAAATACAACGGCGAGATCATGTTTATTCCGGAGGACAGCTACACCCAGAGAACGAATCATGGATTTATTTATCGTCTCGACTGGGCAAAAGAAGCCGGTCTGGAAGACGGCGTACACAGCTGGGCTGATCTGACTGAATATTTCAAATGGGTAAAAGCAAATAAAGAGGATGTTATTCCGTGGGATGTTTGCGGCGGCAACTCCGTATGGGAGGATCTTGGCGGCTGGCTGCTCTCCAATGTGGATGAAATGCTTTGGGGTGTCGGACCATCCAATACCGGATGTGTGATCAAAGAAAATGAGGAATACAAGGTTTACAATCAGTATTTTGAGTACAGAGATGAGCTGGTTGAGTATGCAAAACTGATGAAGGAATGGGATGAAATCGGCGTTTGGAGAACCGACGTTCTGAATAACACCTCTTCTGATAACCGTTCCGACTACAGAATCGGCAAGACTTCCGTTGACCAGCATCATACCCAGACCTGGACAGACCTGGTAAGTCCGGGTATGGCAAGCAACACCATTTATCAGGATGATCCTGATGCAGAGTCCGGCTTCTTCTGGTTTGGTGAGGAGAAGAATCATATTGCAAATGAGTCCTGTGTTCACGGTACTATGGCAATCTCCGCAGCAAGTGAGAACCCGGAGAGAGCACTGATGGTTTACGACCTGCTCCGCAATGATCCGGAATGCTATCGTCTGATCAACTATGGTATTGAAGGAAAACAGTACGCAATCAATGAGGATGGAGAGAGATACGTACCGGATACCTATAACAAAGAAACAGACGAGTTCATGTTTGACTTCTGGGAAGGTCGTACAGACAAGAACGAACTGAAAGATTCAAGACTGAACTGGGATGCAATTGATGCAATGTACGAGACTCTGGATGCTGCAGGCATCGACAATCCTTATCTGCAGTTCGTATTTGATCAGGATCCGGTACAGACTCAGATCAGCAACGTAACCCAGGTAACAGATAAATACATGAAACTGCTTACCTATGGTAAATACGACGGTACTGCAGAAGAGTTTATCGATACATTCCTGAATGAGCTGAAATCTGCAGGTGTGGAAGATATTGACAATGAAGTACAGAGTCAGCTGAATGCATTCTATGGCACCAGTGAGACAGCAGCACCGATCGAATAATTTCATACAGAGAATTGGCAGAAGATTGCTTTCTCAAAATCAAGAAGGAGTATGGGGCGGATTCGTCCCATACTCTTTTGAGTAAGGGGGTTTTACGATGAATACAATGAAAATCAAAGGTGTAAATTTGGGAAACTGGCTGGTATTGGAGAAGTGGATGAACCGTGCATTGTTTGACGGAACAGATGCGGAGGATGAGTACTATCTTCCGAGAAGGCTTCCAAAGGAAGTGTATGAGGCAAGAATTCAGACACACCGCAGTGAGTATATTACCGAGCGAGATTTTGCTCATATTCGGGCGATGGGACTGAATGCAGTTCGTATTCCGGTACCGTATTTTATTTTTGGCGACAGAGAACCGTTCCTTGGATGCGTAAACGAGCTGGACAAGGCTTTTTCCTGGGCAGAGAAATACGGGCTGAAAATCCTGATTGATCTGCACACTGCTCCGGGCGGACAGAATGGATTTGACAACGGCGGAATCTGCGGCGTCTGCAAATGGTCCCAGCTCCCGGAGGAGGTTTCCTTTGTGTTAAGTGTCCTGGAGCGGCTGGCCAAGCGCTATGGAAACCGGGAAGCACTGTGGGGAATCGAAATTCTGAATGAACCCATTCTGGAACAAAACTGGGAGAAAATGAATGTTCAGGCCAGATATATTCCGGTAGATCAGGAAATGGCGGCAGGAAGTAATGGACATCCGATGAATTTTATGAGACAATTCTACATGGATGCCTATGACACGCTTCGCAGCAACATGCCAGCGGACAAATATGTGGTATTCCACGACTGTTTTGAGCTTTTCCTCTGGAAAGACTTTATGCGGGAGGAAAAATATCGGAACGTAGTACTGGATACGCATCTATACCTTATGGGACCGGATGAGCTGGGATGCGAGTGGACGGCAGACGCATATGCTGCAAAAATCAGAGAATATTATGGGAACGCTGTGGCCGAAATGCAGCAGTATTTTCCGGTGGTTGTCGGAGAGTGGTGCCTTAGCAATGCTCTCTGTACGAGAGAACGAGAGGCTCTTCTTTCTCCGGAGGAGAGAAAGAGTACCTATCAGAAAATTGCAAAAGCACAGCTGGATGCATGGTCCAATGGTGAAGGATACTTTTTCTGGAGTTATAAACTGTTGCTGGATATGACCAACCGTTCCGATGAGGCAGGTTCGGAAAGCTGGGATATGGATCGGTGTCTGGATCTTAACTGGCTGCCAAAAGAGTGGTTGTAAGCCCCATAACTCTGCAATTTGCAAAATGAAGGAGTATGTATGGATAAATTTGAAGTCAGAGACGATTTTTATGTGAATGGAGAAAAAATCAAAATCATTTCCGGCGGAGTTCATTATTTCCGTATTTTGCCGGAATACTGGGAAGATCGTTTGATAAAACTGAAAAAACTTGGCTGCAATACCGTAGAAACCTATATTCCCTGGAATCTTCATGAAAAAAGAAAAGGAGAGTATGATTTTACCGGAATCCTGGATATTGCAGAGTTTGTAAGAATTGCACAGAAGTTAGGCCTGTGGGTCATCTTGCGCCCGTCACCGTACATTTGTGCAGAGTGGGAATTTGGCGGGCTGCCCTGGTGGCTGCTGAAAGAAGACGGGATGAAACTTCGCTGTATGTATGAACCGTACTTAAAACATGTCAGCGATTATTACCATAAGCTGTTTGAGGTCATTCGTCCCTTACAGATTACCGAGGGAGGTCCGGTCATTTTCATGCAGGTGGAAAATGAGTACGGGTATTATGGGGATGACACAGCGTATCTGGAATACATGAAAAATCTGATGAACGACTGTGGATGTACAGTGCCGCTGGTGACGTCAGACGGCCCCTGGGGAGATGCTTTTGACTGCGGACGTCTGGAGGGAGCTCTTCAGACCGGTAATTTCGGTTCCAAAGGAAAAGCGCAGTTTGCTGTGATGAGAGAAAAGATCGGAGACAAGCCTCTGATGTGTATGGAATTCTGGGTAGGCTGGTTTGATAACTGGGGCGTAGAATGCCATCAGACGGGAGATCTTGCAGAGCACGTAAAGGATCTGGATGAGATTCTAAGCGAAGGCCATGTGAATATCTACATGTTTATCGGAGGAACGAATTTCGGATTTATGAACGGATCCAATTACTACGACGTTCTTACACCCGACGTTACTTCTTATGATTATGATGCTCTGCTCACAGAAGACGGACAGATTACACCAAAATATACTGCTTTTCAGGAAGTGATCTCAAAATATGCGGAGATTCCGGAATGTGAACCGCTAAAAGAGATACCGAGAAAAGCGTACGGTAAACTGGATGTAGTACGAAGCGCGGATCTGTTTGAGAACTTGAATCAGATTTCCGTGGAAAAAAAGAGTGTTTATCCGGTATCCATGGAAAAGCTTGACCAGGGATATGGCTACATACTGTATGAAAGTGCACTGACAAAGGAAAAAGAGGTAGAGAAAATCCGTCTGTACGGAGCAAATGACCGGGCGAATATCTTTCTGAATGAGAAACCGGCCGCTGTGCTGTATGATAGAGAACTGCTTGATGAGATTTCCTTTGAGGAACCGATTCAGGATTGTCAAAAGCTGGATATCCTTGTGGAAAATATGGGCCGCGTCAATTTTGGACCTGCTCTGGAAGTACAGAGAAAAGGAATTGACCGATGTGTGACAGTGAACGGACATCAGCATTTCAACTGGAGCATGTACAATCTTCCCATGGAGGATCTCAGTGGTCTTGATTATACAAAACCGGCAAGAAAAGGACTTCCGGGATTCTATGAATTCCGTTTTCATGTTGAGGAAAAGGGAGATACTTTCCTTGATTTTGCCGGATGGGGAAAAGGTTTTGTTTTGATCAATGGTTTTCAACTGGGACGATTCTGGGAAATCGGACCGCAAAAAAGGCTTTATGTGCCCGCTCCGCTGTTAAAAGAAGGGGAAAATACAATTCTGATTTTTGAGACGGAAGGGAAAAATCCCGGATTTATTCAACTCTGTGATGAGCCTGATCTCGGATAAAAGAGAAGGGGCGAAGGAAGGAGAGAAGGATGTATTTTATCATGAACAGCCGCTGCCTTCCATTGGTGCGGCTGTCAGACCGCACTGTACTGGAGCCGCCCAATATTCATAAGAAACGGACACCACATGAATATATCGTTTATCTGGTGACAAAAGGAGATCTGTATCTTACGGAAGGCGGAGTTTCCTACCATCTGAGAACTGGAGACTTTATCCTGTTTCATCCGGATTTGTATCAGGAGGGAACGCGTGCATCAAACTGTGAATATTATTATGTCCATTTTGACCATCCGGATATTTCCTGTGAAGACAAAAATGCGGATGCTATGAGAAATCAGATGCTGGAGATACGAAAGGAAGCACTTCGCAGTGATGCCTGCTGCCGGCCGGAAGAGCAAAAACATGAAGTGATTATCCCGAAGTGTTTTCATATTCAGGATGAGTCCGTATTTCTCAATCTTTGCCGGATGCTGAACCGGACCTGCAATCAAAACAGGAATCATATGGAAGATTATAAAGCACTCTGCGGCTGTTCCTTTCTGGAATTTCTGATTACCGTTTCGAGACAGTATCTGTCCGAGGAAATTCAAAAGTGCGGAGCCGCTTCTTCCAGGAGTTATCAGAGGGTACTGGAAGTACTTAACTATCTTCATATGCATTACGGGGAATCCATCACCAGTGATTTTCTGGAAGAAAAGTTTGACTGCAATTTTGACTATCTGAACCGGATTTTCCGTCAGAATATCGGAAAGCCTATTTTTCAGTATTTAAGTGAATTGCGCATTAACCATGCAAAAGAGTTGATTACCACCTCGTCTATGAAAGTGACACAGATCAGTGAGCGTGTAGGATTCTCCGATGAGAGTTATTTCAGCAAGGTTTTTAAACGCCAGACGGGGATTTCTCCCTCTGATTATGCGAAAACAGCGCTTCGAAGATAAGAAAAGATCAAAGAGATAAGAGGAGGATACAAGTGATGAAACTGAAATATCTTGGGACAGCTGCATACGAAGGAGTGCCGTCGCTGTTCTGCCGGTGCAGAGTATGCCGGGAGTCCATGAAACTGGGAGGGAGAAATCTGCGTTCCCGTTCTCAGGCTCTTTTGAATGATGAACTTCTTCTTGATTTTCCGCCGGATACGGTGCTGCATGCGATGCGTTACGGGTTGGATTGGGATAAAATCACGGATTGTCTGATTACCCACAGCCACAGTGACCATTTCTATCCGGAGGATGTGGAGATGGCAAGTCCGGAGTATACCTATGAACATCAGCCGATTCACTTTTATTCCGCTCTGGATGGATATGAGAAGCTAAAACAGGTGACAGATCGGGATTTTATGAGAGAACAGGCGGTTCCTCATCTGATCGAACCGGGCAAACGTTTTACGGTGGGTACGAAGAATCAATATTCTGTACTGCCCCTTTGGGCGAATCATGATCCGGCAACCTCGCCTGTGATTTATTCCATCACTGATGGAAAGAAACGGATGCTGTATGCTCATGACAGCGGAATTTTTTCGGAGGCTTCTTTTGAAGGATTAGCATCCGAAGAGCATTATGATCTTGTGTCTCTGGACTGTACCGGATGTCTGTCGACCGGATGGAGAGACGGACACATGTGTCTGGAGACGAATCTGGAAGTTTTGGAGAGAATGAGAAGCATGCATCTGATTGATGATAAGACCATTGTTGTTCTGAATCATTTCTCTCATAACGGCGGACAGACCTATGATGAGATGCAAAGAGAAGCGGATCGGTACGGCATTTTGGTGTCCTATGACGGTATGGAAGTTGAATTTTAAATAAGTTGTGAAAAAACAGGAGTCTGATTTTGATCAGGCTCCTGTTTGCGATATCCGGCAGATCAGTCTTTTCCGATCCGGAGAATAGCCGGTGTCAAAGGTTCTCCGGAAACAGTTACCACCATCACATCTGCAAGAGGACACAGGAACAACAGCATGCGTCCCTGGTAAACACGGCGGGAGGAACTGGTATAGTCGGTGCAGTCTCCGATATCACCGTTTTCGATGCCAAGAAGTGTTCCGCCTGTGACGCTTACATGAAGCAGGCTGGAATCTGCTGCGGCAAGACGGCCGTTCTGATCCAGAACAGATACTTCCACCTGTGCAATGTCCGGAACAGCTTCTGTGAACGAAGATTTCCATTCTTTCAATTGAATCCTGCAGGGAGCATAAACGGTTTCCAGGGTATGAGAAGCAGTTTTTCCGCAGGAAGGGTCAGAGGCAGTTACCTCCAGAGAACCGGGGGCAAAGGGGAGTGTCCAGCGAATGCATTCCTCATTCTGGTCACGAAGTTTTTTACCGAGGCTTCCGTGATTCAGGAACAATTCCGCTTCCGGGAGATTTGTGTAGCACAGCACTTCCACTTCTTCTCCGGGAGTATAATTCCAGGTCTCCTGGTAAGATTTCCACTGACGGTCATCCTCTACCCGGGCAGTCGCAAGTCTGGCCATCGGCCGATCGCTCCAGAAACTCATGCGTCGGTAATAACCCGGCTTTTCAAAGCCTGCCAGGGTGAGAAGACCTGCGCCTGAGGCGCGTACCGGCCAGCCCTGTGCTTCTCCGAGATAATCGATACCGGTCCAGAGAAACTGTCCGCTGATGTAGTCGTGATCTGTGACTGCTCTCCAGGCATCATATCCGTGACCGTTTTCGCTTCCGAGAAACGGAAGATTCGGGAAACGCTGATGACTTTCCTCGTATAAGTGCTCCTTATAGTTGTAGCCTGCCACATCCAGCGAATCCAGAAAACCGATTCTGGAGGAGAGTTCCGGAAAGGCGGCGGCAAGTGTGACAGGATGTGTTGTATCAACACGTTTCACTTCCTCAGTCAGCATGCGGGCAAGGACAGCGAGGCGTTCCGCATTGGGGCGGTCCGGACTGTAGACGCGCTCCGCAGCCGGTTTATTCGCATCATTATTGCCGGTCATTGTGGCAAAGGAGGGATGACAGTAAGGATCGTTGGGGTAGTCGATCTCATTTCCGATACTCCAGAGAATCACACTGGGATGATTGCGGTCGCGGCGGATCATGGCAGTGAGATCCTTATTGTGCCATTCCGGAAAATGGATGTAGTACCCTTCGTGCTTTGGCGGATAAACGTTATGTCCGGTGCTCCATTTGTTTTTCGGTCCTTCCCATTCATCAAAGGCTTCATCCATCATCAGAAAGCCCATCTCGTCACAGAGATCGTAAAGCTCCGGCATATGAGGGTTGTGGCTGCAGCGGATGGCATTGCATCCCATCGCTTTCAGTTTTTGAAGCCGTCTTTCCCAAACTGGGCGGGTGACAGCGGCACCGAGAGCACCGGCATCGTGGTGAAGGCAGACACCTTTTAGTTTGACGGATACACCGTTCAGGAAAAATCCCCGGTCCGGATCAAAGAAAAAGGTTCGGATTCCCACACGGCAGCAGGCCGTCTGATAGGAGGTTTCCTGCTTGCTGGTGAAAGAAGCGATGGCTGTATAGAGATACGGATGCTCCGGAGACCAGAGATGGGGATTTGACAGTGTTCCTTCGCAAATGACGGTGGAAGAGCTGCGGGGAGGAACGGTAAGGGTTCCGGTATACCTTCCGACCGGAGTCCGGTCCTCCTGATACAGCGTGTTGGTTACAGTGATGGTTTGTTCCTGATCGGAATCATTGACAACCTCATTTTCAAAACGTACAGCGGCGCATTCTTTGGAAACCTCAGGGGTGGAGAAAAACATTCCGTTTAATGCAAGGTGAAGGGGTTCCTCCACAAGCAGAGTCACCTTGCGTGTGATGCCGGAACCGGTAAACCAACGGGAATCGGCAATTTCGGTGCGGTCCACGCGTACGCTGACCAGATTCTCTTCCTCACCGAAGTGTACCTGATCTGTGATATCGTAGGAAAACGTTGTATAACCGTTTGGGTAATAACCAAGGTAATAACTGTTGCACCAGACGCGGCTGTTCTTGTAGATACCGTCAAAAATAATGCGCACTCGCTTGCCGCGGTATGCTTCCGGAAGATGAAAATGCAGCCGGTACCAGCCGATTCCCCCTGCGGCGTATCCGGTACCGCTGGAGTATTCTCTGGAAAAAGGAATCTGTACAGACCAGTCGTGAGGAAGGCAGATGTCCTGCCAGCTGTTGTCACAGAACCCTTTCTGCCAGGCGTTCGGTTCGTCGCCGTAATAGAATTTCCATCCATTGTTCAGTAAAAGTGTTGTAGTATCCAAAATGTGTATACCTCCCGTTTCGAAGTTCGTAAAATGAGTCCCAACAACTATAATTGTGAGTTGCCCGGCAAATGAGTCTGATGTCGATTTCTTCGTGCTGCGCACTCCCAAAATCGTCCCCTGACTCATAATTATTATAATGGAAAACAGAGAAAAAGCCATGGAAAAGAGAGAGAATATCTGTAAAATAGCGACTTTTCCAAATACGGTTGAAAGCATTCGGAAAGATTAGTATAATGGAAAAAAAGGAACGTGTCATAGTAAGAAAACACAGGAGGTAGATGATGAAAAGAAAAGCAGCGCTACTGTTTCTTGTGACAGCACTCATTTTTACGTCTTGCGGTGGTGGAACGGCAGAGATAACAGACTCGAAAACCGGGGAGGAATCTGTGGTAAACGTACAATCCGAAAGTACACAGACTGCATCCGGGTCAGAGGGGGAGATATCTCTTCCGGAGGAAGCGGCAAATGCAGATTCGCAGGAGGGGCAGGAAGAGTCATCTGATTGGACGGAACCTGAGATAATTACAGTTGGCATTTCCGGCAGTGAACCGGGAAGCTTTTATGAGGGGGAAGAATTCGGCTATGTCTGGTGTCCAGCACTCACTGTACTGGATGAAGGATACGAAGCGTTGGAAAAAGAGCTTACCGAAGTGAATCAGCAGAGGCGGGATGCACTTCATAAAATCTGTGAGGAAAATAAGGAATCTGTCCGGGAACTGATCGACGACGGGCTGATTGTGAGCGGATCTGTCTCCAGCAGCATCACCGTTCAGCGCTCGGATGAGAGAATATTGAGTTTTCTGGACGAGACTTATGCGAATCTTGGCGGTACCCATCCGAGTAGTTTTGTATCGGGATATAATCTGGATGTGTCTGGAGAGAAGATCCTTACCCTAAAAGATGTTCTGGCTGATTACGACGGGTTTGCGGACTATGTGCAGTCAAAAGTACCGGAAATCTACGAAGAGGAAGAGCTGTTTGACGATTACGGGACAGTGGTGCATGATCTGTTCTATCCGGAGAATCAGGAGGCGGAAACAATCCCCTGGACGATGGATCGGGAGGGGATTACCGTTTATTTCAATACGTATGTACTTGCCCCTTACGCGTCGGGAAACAGAAAAGTACATGTCTCTTTTGACGAAAACAGGGAACTGTTCCGGTCTGAGTATCTGTGCGATACCAGTCATTTTGCGAGACGTCTGGACCGGGATGCCTCTGTGACCGAGGATCTGAACGGTGACGGAACCAAAGAATCCTTTTCTTTCCAGGCAGAAGATCTGTATGAGGAATACAGCACACGCTTTACGGTGACGATTGGAGATCAGTCAGTTACGGAGACGATTCCGGGCTGGTATGTGGAGAGCTATTTAGTCAGGAGAGCGGATGGACACTGTTATCTCTATTCGGAATTATCCGGAGACAACGATTATCGGAATTTGTATGTATTTGATCTTGGAGGAACAAGTCCCGTCCTGCTGCAGGAAAATGAGGAGGAAGTCAGCTTTTATGGTTATTTGATGGCCGATCCGGAGAAATTTGTTCTGGGACAGAGAGTGTATATGCTCGGAACCTATATGGGTTATCGGAGCTATTCTGTCGGAGAGGACGGACTTCCGCATCCGATGGAGGATTCCATAAAGCTCTTGACGGATACGGAAGAGGGAGAACGTTCTCTGAAATCGATCCGTGAGATGAAAGTATGGATCGTGGAAGACGGCGAGGAGACGAAAGAGGAAGTGCTGCCTGCGGGCACTGTTTTCTATCCCAGGAGGTCGGATGATTCTTCCTATCTGGAGACAGAACTGGAGGACGGAAGATTCTGCCGGATTTACGTTGAGGTAGATGAGGTTGGACTGCGTTACATTGATGGAGTCGATGAACGCGAATATTTTGAAGATCTCCCCTATGCAGGGTGACAGAGCTGCATAGAACAGAAGAGCCCGGAAGTTCTGTCAGGAACCACTTGACTTAGAGTGAACTTTAGGTGATATGATAGAAGCAAAATGCCGGAGATCCATGGTCCACACGGTGATATCCGGGAATGATTTGGAAAGGTGACAAAAAGTTGGAAGCAAAAGAGATACTTACAAAAGTACAGAATCATGAAATATCCGTGGAGGAGGCGGAACATTTTTTTCGGCGGCAGCCCTTTGAGGAGATGGGATACGCGAAGCTGGATACCCACAGGGAAGTGCGGAGCGGATTTCCGGAAGTGATTTTCTGCAGCAGAAAGGCAGATGAACATCTGATCAGCATTTTCACCCGTCTGTATGAGGAAGACGGAGAAGTGTTTGGAACAAGAGCAAGCGAGCATCAGTATGAAATCCTGCGGGAACATTTCCCGCAGGTTCAGTATGATCCCATCTCTCATATTATCAAAATTGAAAAAGAAGGAAAAGAACGGATCGGGAAGATTGCGGTATGCACTGCCGGGACTGCTGACATATCGGTTGCGGAGGAAGCGGCGCAGACAGCGGAGTACTTTGGCTCGAAGGTTGAGCGGATTTACGATGTGGGGGTAAGTGGAATTCACCGCCTCTTTTCCCGTTTGGACACGATCCAAAGTGCAAACTGCGTGATTGCGGTCGCCGGTATGGAAGGGGCACTTGCCAGTGTCCTCGGGGGACTGGTGGATAAACCGGTGATAGCGGTACCCACATCGGTAGGATACGGAGCAAGTATGAACGGTCTTTCCGCACTGTTGACTATGATCAATTCCTGTGCAAACGGAATTGCGGTAGTTAATATAGATAACGGGTATGGTGCAGGATATATTGCAACACAGATTAACAGAATGGGGGCAGAAAAGAAATGAGCAGAATGCTGTATCTGGAATGCGGATCAGGCATCAGCGGAGATATGACGGTGGCTGCACTTCTTGATCTGGGAGCAGACCGGGAAGTTTTGCGTGCGGCACTTGACAGTCTGGAACTGGAGGGCTTTCGGACTGAGATCGCAAGAGTGAAGAAATCCGGGCTGGATGCCTGTGATTTCCGTGTAGTCCTGGATGAGAAACATGAAAATCATGATCACGATATGGAATATCTGCACGGACATGGCCACGAGCATGTGCATGAGCATACGCAGGAACACGATCATGGCCACGAACATGTTCATGAACATACGCATGAACATACACACGAGCACCGGGGACTTCCCGAGATTCTCTCCATCCTTGAGCATGGAAAAATGACCGAAAGAGCCAGAGCGCTTGCAAAGCGGATTTTCACCATCCTCGGTGAGGCAGAGGCAAAAGCGCACGGGGTGCCTTTGGAGCAGGTGCATTTTCATGAGGTAGGAGCGGTGGATTCCATTGTGGATATTGTGGCAGCTGCGGTGTGTCTGGACAACCTGGATATTGAAGAAACTGTAATACAGGAGTTGTGTGAGGGAGGAGGCTTTGTCAGATGTCAGCACGGAGAGATTCCCGTGCCGGTGCCGGCCGTTCTGAACATCACAGAGGCGTATGGCATACAGCTTCACATGACCGGAATCCAGGGAGAATTGGTGACACCTACGGGAGCCGCAATTGCAGCCGCAGTCTGTACGCGGAATCGCCTGCCGGAACGTTTTCGGATTGCGGGGGTCGGTCTTGGAGCGGGAAAAAGAACGTATGAGAGACCGAGCCTTCTTCGGGCAATGCTGATCGAGGAGATCCGGGAAACAGAGGATACGATCTGTAAACTGGAATGTAATATAGATGACTGTACAGGAGAAATGCTGGGACATGCGATGGATTGTCTGTTTGAAGCCGGTGCAAGAGATGTGCACTATATCCCGGTGTATATGAAAAAAAACAGACCGGCCTGGCAGCTGAATGTGATCTGTTCGGAGCAGGATCGGGAGAAAATGGAAGAGATCATCTTCCGCGAGACATCCACGATCGGGATTCGTCGTATGCGGATGGAAAGAACGGTAATGGAACGGGAGATCTGCTGTGTTGAAACGCCTCTTGGATCCGCAAAGGTAAAAAAGTGCCGTTATGAAAAAACAGAGCGCTGCTATCCGGAGTATGAAAGTGTTTTGAAACTTTGCAGAGAGAGCGGGAAATCATTTGGCGAAGTATATCAGATGATTCTCGGAGCAGCCGGGGAAACAGGCGTGGGAGGAAACCGATGAGATATCTGAAACCGCATTATTATGATAAGTTTGTGTGCAGTGCCGGAGAGTGTCCGGATACCTGCTGTGCCGGCTGGCAGATTGTGATTGATGAACAGTCTCTGGAAAAGTACGGGAAAGAAAAAGGTCCCTTTGGAAACCGTCTGAAAAATTCCATCGACTGGGAAGAGGGAATCTTTTATCAGTACGACAGAAGATGTGCTTTTCTGAATGAAGAGAATCTTTGCGATCTCTATCGGGAGATGGGAAAGGATGCACTCTGTGATACCTGCCGGATGTACCCGAGACATACGGAGGAATACGAGGGGCTCCGGGAACTTTCCCTTTCCCTGTCCTGTCCGGTTGCCGCAGAGATGATTCTTGGATGTACGGAAAAGGTGCGCTTTACCGAAAGCTTTACCGAGGAAGAGGATGATTTTGAAGAATTTGATTTCCTGATGTTTTCACAGCTGGA
Source organism: Lachnospiraceae bacterium (assembly GCA_028727605.1). Lineage (GTDB taxonomy): Bacteria > Bacillota > Clostridia > Lachnospirales > Lachnospiraceae > Fusicatenibacter. The sequence continues at coordinate 661 of JAQYOA010000040.1, read as the reverse complement.
AGATGCCCGGGAAATTCTATTTCACATTATTCAGAATCGTTCCTGCTCTTTGGAGCTTCGCATGAGAGCAGCAGAACAGCTGGCCATGGAATACCAGATTCGCGTGGATGAGGGACGGGAGTACGAAATCGATGATCTTCTTGCGGAATTTGAAAACGCGAATCAATCGGGAAACCTGGAAAGCTATCTTGACCGTCTTTCCTGTGTCCCAAAAGGCGCAGAGTTTGGGGAGTACGACCGCCAGAAGGAAGAATTGGAGGAGCTTCGGAGACTGGAGCGACTGCGTCCGGAATGGGATCAGGTTCTTGATGGAGCCAAAAACAGGCTGTATTCAGGCGGACAGAAGCAGTATGAAGCCATTTGCCGCGAGTTTTCAAAATATTATGGTCCGGAGAGTCCGTGGAAGGAACGATGGGAAGTAATCGGGGAGCAGCTGATGATGTTCTTTGTCTACACTTATTTTTGCGGTGCTGTCTATGATGATATGGTCGCTCCCAAAATAGAACTGGCCCTGTTTTCCGTGCGATGGATCTGGGAACTGCTCATGGTCCGTTATCTTGAGAACGGAAAAAAACTGACCTTTGCTGACGTAAAGGAAATCGCATGGAGATATGCCCGGGAGGTGGAACACTCCGATGATAATCTGAATGATCTGGAGGAT
>JAQYOA010000039.1 GCA_028727605.1 Lachnospiraceae bacterium | reverse complement strand
ATCTGGTATGCCTTTGACTGCTTGACCTGTAAAATATCCATTACCTCTTCTGCAGTCAGAAACCCATTCTTTAATTCAGACATTCCATTCACCTCCTCCCGCATCATCTTCGAGGAAAAACCCCTCTACTTATCCAAATTTTCAAGGCATCTTATACAACCTCACTTTCAAATTTTCTTTAACTTAACTTTATTTAGTTAAGTTCTAATCGTATTATATTAACTCTTTTCCGTTAAGTCAAGTAGTTTAAACATCAGTAATTAAATTTTTTTGTTCAAGTTTATATTGCGTCTTATTTTTCCACATGCTATACTGATTTAAACAAATATCTTTAACCACCAGTTCCTATTCATTGCATAACGCTAGGAGCTTATATTCAAAATTGAATAAAAGATTTCAGGAAAAGGAGAGATCCCTATGGCATTTGGAAAACGTATTAAATTTTTCAGAAACAGAAAAGGTATGAAACAGAAGGAGCTTGGCGAACTTCTTGGATTCCTTGGAAAGACTTCGGATGTCCGTGTGGCGCAGTACGAGACAGAAGCCAGAACCCCTAAAGCTGATCTGGTCAAAGAAATGGCACAGATCTTCGATGTCAGCACCAGAGCCATCAATGTTCCGAACATTGACTCCTATCTCGGTCTCATGCACTCCCTCTTTGCACTGGAAGATATGTATGGCATTAAGATCGGAGAAATTGACGGAGAACTCTGCCTCCGACTTGACCGGGAACACAAAGAATATCAGCACCTGTTCACACCTTTTCATGCATGGCAGCAAATGGCTGCAAAACTGGAATCCGGAGAGATCAGCCAGGAAGAATACGATAACTGGCGATATAACTATCCGGAACTGGACACCTCCAAGATTCGGGCAAAGGTTCCGTCTCAGGAACTCTCTGACGAACTCATAAAGGCTCTGAAAAAAGAAAATCAATAAAGAAATGCAAAAAAAACCTTACTGACTGCTCTTTCCAATTTGGGAAACAGTTCCTCAGTAAGGTTTTTATGTTATAGAAATATAATTTTATTCAACGGATATTGCAAGAACGTTGCCATTCCGTTGCCAAAAAATAACGGAATTTGCTTGGAACCCTCATAAATACTGGGTCTATTTTTGCAAAATCCTACTCAAACTCGATCGTTCCTGGCGGTTTCGAGGTCAGATCGTACATTACTCGATTGACACCCTTCACCTCGTTAATGATTCTGCTCATGACTTTCTGAAGAACTTCCCAGGGGATTTCGGCTGCTTCAGCGGTCATAAAGTCGATGGTATTTACTGCGCGCAGCGCAACAGCGTAATCGTAGGTTCTCTCATCACCCATAACGCCCACCGACCGCATGTTGGTCAACGCTGCAAAGTACTGGCCGATGCCTTTGTTCAGGCCGGCATTTGCAATTTCTTCGCGATAGATCGCATCTGCGTCCTGGACAATTTTTACTTTTTCAGCGGTTACTTCGCCGATGATGCGGATGCCAAGGCCAGGTCCCGGGAATGGCTGGCGAAATACCAGATGCTCCGGAATGCCAAGCTCCAGACCTACTTTGCGGACTTCGTCTTTGAACAGATCGCGCAATGGTTCAATGATTTCTTTGAAATCTACGTAATCCGGCAGACCGCCTACGTTGTGGTGAGATTTGATGACAGCAGATTCTCCGCCGAGTCCACTTTCCACCACATCCGGATAGATTGTTCCCTGTACCAGGAAGTCCACGGTACCGATTTTTTTTGCCTCTTCTTCAAATACGCGGATGAATTCTTCACCGATGATTTTTCGTTTTTTCTCCGGTTCTGTCACTCCGGCAAGCTTGGCGTAGAAACGCTCCTGAGCATTGACGCGGATGAAATTCAGGTCATAGGAACCGTTTGGTCCGAATACTTCCGCTACCTCATCTCCTTCATTTTTACGTAAAAGGCCGTGATCCACAAATACACAGGTCAGCTGGTTTCCAACTGCTTTTGACAGAAGAACAGCTGCTACCGAGGAATCTACACCGCCGGACAATGCGCAGAGCACTTTTCCATTTCCAACCTTTTCACGAATCTCCTGAATGGAATGTTCCACAAAGGAATCCATTTTCCAATCGCCGGTACATTCGCAGACATTGTAAAGGAAATTGTAAAGCATCTTGCTTCCTTCTACTGTATGGAGCACTTCCGGGTGGAACTGAATTGCATACAGCTTTTCTGCCGGATTTTCAGCGGCTGCTACCGGACAGTCAACAGTGTGTGCAGAAATTTCAAAATCCGGAGCCACTTTTGAAATATAATCAAAATGGCTCATCCAGCAAATTGTTTTCGGTGAAATATTTTCAAATACTTTTGAACTCTGTTTATCAATCAAAACTTCTGTTTTACCATACTCACGCACGCTGGCACGCTCTACCTTACCACCCAGAACATGCATCATCAGCTGCGCGCCATAACACAGACCAAGCACCGGAATACCCAGTTTAAATAATTCCTCCGAATAGGTTGGAGAGTCTGCCTCGTAACAGCTGTTCGGTCCTCCGGTCAGAATAATTCCTTTGGGATTCATTGCTTTGATTTTTTCAATCTCTGTCTTATAAGAGTAGATTTCACAGTAGACATTGCACTCTCTCACACGTCTGGCAACCAGCTGGTTGTACTGACCGCCAAAGTCCAATACGATAACTACTTCGTTTTTCAAAGTCTTTCCTCCTGTTTTTATCATGGTGTATCTGAAACTGCATTCTTTTAAGCAGTCCTCAGTTTCTCATAAACGAAACCTATTATAATGAGCCAAGAGACAAATGGACATAAAATATATGCTTGCATGTATTTTATGTCTATGGAGCCCGCAAAACATGAACAAGCAGCCATTTTTCGCAGAAAAATGAGCGGATTGCAAATGTTTTTAGGATTTCGTGAGCGTGAAACGCGGAGAAATCCATAGGTATCAGGGGGTCAAAGACTTTTGACCCCAACATCATTATAATGGAAACAATCCGCATTGACAAGCCTATATCTTTCGCTGTATCCATTTCTGCAGGTTCTTTTCTTTCATTTTTCACTTCATATCTTCTGAAATTTCTGCAAACCTATATTTTCTGCAGCTGCCATTTTCCGCGCAGATAGCGGATGACAAAACAGAATGCGCGGAACAGCCAGTCAATGGTCATGGCCACCCATACACCAAATACGCCCCAGTTCATGTATTTTGCCAGAATATAGCTGAAGGCAATCCGGAAAATCCACATGGAAAAAATGGATATCCACATGGTCACTTTTACATCGTTCGCCGCGCGCAATGTGTTTGGCAGAGAAAAGGCAAGCGGCCAGATGAGACAGGCACATACGGCATGATACGTCAGTATTTTCTGTGCCAGCTCAGCCGTTTCCGGTGAGAGATGATAAATGCGCACGATAACGGGAAGCAGAAAATAGATTATAAGGTTCAGGCTCCACATGGAAGCGTAAGTAATAAACATGAGTTTTTTGGTGTAATACCGCACCTGTTTGTAATCACCGGCACCTACACACTGAGCTGTTACGGTTAAAATAGCAAACCCCATAGCCATTCCCGGCAGAACCTGAAACATTGCAATTGTATTTGATACAGCATTCGCTGCAATCGACATCGTTCCAAAGGTCGATACCAGACTTAAAACGAGTATTTTACCCAGCTGAAACATACTGTTTTCCAAACCATTCGGTACTCCGATATGCAGAATTTTCCGGACAATGTGCCCGTCAAATCGGAAAGACATTCCTTTTCGCAAATGTACCGGATACCGGTCACGGCACAACAGAAGAATCACAATAACCGCTGCCAGTATTCTCGAAACAAGAGTAGGAATAGCAGCTCCGGCAACACCGATTTTCAGTCCATAAATCAATACGGCGTTTCCAATGATATTGATCATATTCATGAATAAAGAAGTTTTCATGGAAATCTGAGAATTTCCCATAGCCCGAAATACAGCCGCTCCTCCGTTGTACAGGGCAATAAATGGGATGGATCCTGCTACGATCAGCAGATAAATCCGGCAGTGTTCCATTACATCCGGTTCGATTTTTCCAAATACGCCCTGCAGAATCAGGTTTTGTCCTGCATAGACAAGAATGGTAACTCCAACAGCCAGGACCGTGATAAAAAGATTCAGCTGCTCCGCTACTTTGCAGGCATTTTCCATTCTCTTCTGACCTATGTATTGTCCCACCACGACTGCACCGCCCGTTGCCAGTGCAGAAAAAATATTAATCAAAAGTACCATAACAGTATCTACCAGAGATACTGCTGAAACAGCTGACTCTCCCACACTGGCAATCATGATCGTATCTGCCATTCCTACCATTACCGTCAGCAGCTGCTCAATGATCAGAGGAATAATCAGCTTTCTGAGCTGTCTGTTTGTAAACAACAATTTTTTCATCTCCTGTTAATCTTTTCTGTTCTGAATTCTCAATCGCAAAGCTTTTTATATCATTCTGTTTTAATCACACTCCACGCTTCCAGAAGTCTGTCCATCTGCCAGGATGCATTCGCCGGGCTGCTGGAAGGAAGCCGGATGATCTCCCTGCCGGTCATAGGATACGTATATTTCCGGTAAAGCTCATATGCTTTTCCTCCATTGGCATAAATATGCCGGATTGGCGCCCGATCCAGAATAACGGACAAATCAGCGGGCACAACATTTCGAATCGAACTGTCACTGGAACCTGCAATGTCACACCGGGCTATCACATCCCAGACAGCAATGTGCTGTTCCAGAAGAAATGTCTTCTTTTCCTCCACGGACTGCGGAACCGGACATTCTGCCAGGCCGGCCAGTATTTTCCAGAAACGATTCTGCGGATGGCCATAATAAAAATTTTGTTCTCTGGATTTCACAGACGGAAATGTGCCAAGAATCAATACCCGCGAATTCTCATCGAAAACAGGGGGAAAGCTGTGAGATAAGGTCTGATATTCGCTCATTTTTTCTCCTTCATGGTGAAAACAATTCTGTATTTTCCACAATCTCATGCTTCCACCTGTCTGAACTTTTTCTCCGCATGCTATGATACCAGGATTTCGTGAGCGTGAAACGCGGAGAAATCCGTAGGTATCAGGGGGTCAAAGACTTTTGACCCCAACATTATGCTATTATACAATATTTTTCAGAAACATCAACATCTCAGATATATCTGTTGTTATCCTGGTTATCATAATTATTTGAAATAACGGGCCGTTTTCTTCCCAAAGTCCAGAAAAAAGTGCACCCAAAAGATGCACTTTGTCACAAATCGACGTTAGGCTCATTTGTCAGGCAACTCATAATATTTTCATCGCTGATGCAGATATTTCTCCCTCGTAGCAAGTCCACCGCGTATGTGCCTCTCCGATTTATTTACATCCAGTACCTTTCTTGCCTCCAAAGCCAGTGCCGGGTTAATCTGAATCAAACGTTCTGTCACATCTTTATGTTTTGTGATTATAATCAGGAACGGTTTTACCATGCTCTATCAGAATCGTTTTATCTAATCC
>JAQYOA010000038.1 GCA_028727605.1 Lachnospiraceae bacterium | reverse complement strand
AACGAAGAAATCTAATATCATTCTCTGTCTCATATCCGACCAGCGCAATGCGGTGGTCTTGTTTTTGTGCCTTATTTCAACCTGTATAAAATTTTCAAAGTTCACTAATTTCTGCTTGACTTTTTATTTGCAGACTATTTTCTTACTTCTACCAAGTATTTTTCAGAAACTGATATTTCAATGAGTTTTCAGGATACTCAATATCCCCTTTTTCATCTCTTCTCACAGTTATCGCAATGCTTTCCTTTATTTCATAATCATAAGTGTTGAAATCATCCTCATAGAGTACAAATTCCGCTTCACCACTTCCATAGGAGCGGACTGTCATTTCAAAAACAATATCTTCCTTCACACAGAGAACCGGCTTCGCCAAAGGAAGCAAAGCACCATCCCTTACAAATACCGGTATTTCCTCATCTCCAGCTTTCATCTGGAACCGACGGCCACCTTCATAAACTTTCGTGCTGAAAAAGTCATACCATTTGCCATCTGGCAGGTATATTTCTCTTTCTGTGCCATCTTCCAAAGTAAGCGGACATACCAGTAAATCCTTTCCAAAGAAATACTGATCATCAATGTCCCGCACTTTGGGATCATCCGGATAATCCAATACCATGGCACGTATCGGCGGCAGTCCTGTTTTATGGTAATCCATAAATGCACTATACAAATAAGGAAGCAACGACATTCGAAGCTCCAGAAGTTTTCTGCAGGCATCTGTATAATATTCCTGATCCTGCATGAATTCACCTTTCAGATTTTTCTCAATATCATATTGTTTCCAAGGGGCATATGGAATTCTCCAACAATTCAACAGTGTATGCGGTGAAAAAACAATGGTCTGTATACGCCGTAAAAGATCCCTTCCATTGACACAATCCCTGACTTCCGGTGCCCAAAGCATTCCTGAAAAAGACGAAGTTACGATTCCACGAATAAATTCCCGATGCCCATACAAATCCGAATAAAGGACGAATGGCAATGAAGCGGACAGAGAACCAGAAGAACGAACCTGCGACAAAGTACGGATATTACGATTGCGGAATGATTCTTCAATCACTTCCTGATATAAAACTCCGATTGCATTATGCATCTGCTCTCCATCCATTCCGGAAGGAAATTGTGTAGAATCCGGAAATGACCAGTTTGACGGATTAAAGTCCGAATTGTCACACTCATCAAGCTTAAATCCGGTAATTCCCTCTCCAACCAATTTTTCTTCATGCCATTTTATAAATAATTGTCTTGCTTCTTCCACAGCAAAGTCCGGCACAAGACCATTCCACACCTCATAATCCCCACTGTATTCATACATGTCTTGATAAAATGGAGCTGCCGGATATACAAAAATATGTTCCCAAAGATTCAAATGGTACCCTTCCGCTGTTAGTTTTTTAATCATCTTTTCATGATTCGGGAAAAGACAACTCCACTGATACGTGCAAGAATACGAATGGGAATGCCAACCCGGCTCAAGCCCCAAAACATCCACAGGAATTTTTTCTTTTCTAAATTCCTCTGCCAACATGTTCACATGGTTTTCATCACTGCCGCCATAAACTCGATACCAAACCCCCAGCCCCCACATTGGAGGCAGACAACCGCCACCAGAAAAAAGATTATAACGCTGAACTACTTCTTTTACATTTCCGGCAAAGAAGTACACATCTACCCCTTGTGCCACAGGAATCTCAATAATAATTTTCCTTTCTTCTTTCAAACGCTTCAAAGCATAGAGTGCTGATTCGCTAAATTCTGTATGGGATGTATTCACCTCACGTCTAGTTCTTGATACCCCCTTTTCCGTATTTGTTCCCATATAAAAAGTTGCATACCGAAAAGTATCCACAAAAAGACCATATCCTGCCGTAGAAATATAAAATGGAACCGGTGCATGACTTTCACCCGTATCAATTTTCGGATCAGAATTTACTTTTACATGGCGTTTTCTTCCCACGTAATTCAGACTGAGAAGTTGTTCACCAAATCCATAGATATCTTCATCGTTTTGCATGGGAAGGGTCACCGTTATTCCTCTTACAGATGCTGAAAACCTCACCATATCCTCCGAAAACGGAAAATCTGAATCTTTCATACGATTAAGACCATCCTGTGCAATTCTGCTTTTTCTCATAGATACAGGTGTAAATTCCTCAGGAGTTCCAAATGTTATCTTCCAAATACCGTTTGCTATTTTCAGCATAAAATATACATCCTCCTTATGTAGTCTCCACCTTTTTTCTTTCCTTCTGACCAATGCACCATTGTGACAAATGGATTTTCAACTATCCTAATAGTTTCTCAGCGCTTTCCCTTTATTTAAATCCCTGTTTCAACAAAACAATATCCATCATTCCATAACCCTGCTTCATTTCCATTCCACAGGCATGGCTCTTTATAAAACGATGACGGGCTGACACTATAGCACTCTCCCTCCGCAAGATGATGTGGACCAAGGAGATTTCTAAGATTATTGATCAAAGTCAACTTAATCTTTGTTTTTCCGCTTACACCAAATTCAGAAAGCGACAGCCTGTTATCCGTAAGCATCATCCTTGCTCTGTCACCAATTTCTATCTTGACTACATTGATTCCTTTTCTGTCAAGTTCTAATACGGGATTTGCTCCAAGAATCTCAATTTCTCCCTCCAGTTTCATTTCTCCGCAGAAGAAAGGATAACCTTGTTGTTCAATATTTTTGATGCTGATTTCTTCTTTCGGGGCAGAAATCTTAAAATCACCAGAATATCTTACCGCATGTTTGTCGAGTCTGACCCATTTACTATCCGTTACCACCGAAAAATCACCCAGCAAATAGATTGCCTCAATTTCCATATCACAGACAAGCTTATTCTTTTCACTTTCAAACAGAAAACTGTTTCTACGGTTCTCATAAAATTCATCCGATTGCTCAAATTCACAATCAAAAGAAATGATATTTTCACCTATAACGATGTCATTTGTAATGTCAATCTTTTGAAAACTTTTATCTGCAAAAAATCCCTCCGCAGTTTTGTCTATATTTTTTCCATTGACGGTAATTGTAAATATCTCCGGTGTTTCACAAACAAGATAGAGTTTTTCCGGAATATAGTCTGCTTTCACATGATAATCCTGATGGATTTTTACAGCCCTTTCCAGTGCATTTGCTCTTTCACTGATATTCAGCACATATCCGTTCTTTTCCTGTAATTGACCATCAAAATAATAATCACACCGATCAAGGGTCAATAGATTCTGTACCGGTTCTGAGAGTTTAAAGTTTCCCTCTGGATGAATGAATGTCGGCGGTATCTCATTACCTTTTTCATTCTCCGTATTATCTTCAATGATCATAAGACTTCCCCATGGTTCAAACTCATGACTTCCTGTAAATAGTCTTAATTCTCCGGTAAATATGTCAAGGACTTTACCATTCACATGAAATTCCGCATTTTCGTAATTATCCGAGGTATTTACGAAATAGTGTGCCTGGAAATCTTCAATACTGCGTTTTGTGTAGGTAATGCGCGGATTATCAACAATTGTATCTGTTTTTAGATCATCAACAGTAACGATCTTGCCACCCGATTTTATGAATTCATCGAGCAGTCTTCTGGTATTTTCAAACAATACTTCACACTGTTCACACAAGATATAAGAATAACTCTGTTTGCCGATGACAAGCTTACCGTCCTTCACATATGCATGCCGCTCCATGATCATTTCGTCGCCAAAATGATACAAGATATGCTTTTCCTCAAGTTTTCTCACCATCTTTAGCAATTTATCATTAAGCTCTGCCAAACCTCTGTTTTCACCATCGTCATAGTATGCCCATGCGGTAGTTTGAGGATGAATTACAAGAATATCTACCTTTTTTTCTCCCATGCTCAGAATCATTCCTTCTCTCGACATGGCTTCATTAAATTTATCGCACTCACTCCACCACGGCTGCTGATAATACATGGCAGGAGGATAATCTCTTTTTCGTATACCTCTGATGGAATATCCTTCCAGGTGCTGACACAGAAGATTGATTCCATGCACCATCTGCCATTCATAGATACCTTTTAACTCAGCAAAACTTACGTTATGACCACATAACGCAAAGGTTTCGGAAAGTACCTGATCCCTTCCCAACTGTTCGCATACGGATGACACCTGCATCGGTGTAAGACATTCATAAATTTTTCTTCCCAGCCAATCCATACCCGGAATATGCAGATACTCATAATGGGGCATACAGGCTCCATTTGTAATAATCTGGCTCTCCAGTGTTTCTTCGCACACCAGATGTCCTGTCAGCTTTAACCCTCGTTCATCACACCATTCATAAATCTGTTTCATATAAGCCGTGGAAAACAAATCTGTTACCATTTTCCAGAATTTCACCCTGATATTTTTATAATCATTTACAGGCAAATAAAGCTCTTCCAGATGTTCGACAATATTTTCACCATATCTTTTTTGATATTCTTCTTCAAATACAAAGCTCCATGGAATACCATTTCTTGAAATCTGCGGTTCATCCGTAAAAAATCCATCAATGTGATTTCCAAATCGCTCATAATACGGTTCATATGCAACCCTGATAAATTCTGCAACCACATTTTTATCAAGCGTATCTACATAAAACGGATTTACATCGAAATAAAACCAATTGTCTCCGCTTTTTCCGATTATATGCTCCTTAGGCTCCTCATGAGACATGTGAAGATACTTCTGTTGATAACGGATTCCCATTCCGTTTACTTGTCCCGCACCAAATCCACTCGGCCATCCATTTTCATCATATGCCCATGCATGCATTCCTCTTTTTTGAGCTTCGTCTATAGCCTCTTTTACATTATCGAACCATTCCTCCCCAAGATATTGGGTAGATAATCCTCCTCTCGCATGCATAAAAAAGCCACCAATGCCTACTTTATCCATCATAGCTACCTGTATACCAGTCTCTTTCGTATACAATTTCTCATTCCAACTCCAAAATGGAACTGGGCGGTATTTTTTATCAATCATTTTATAGTCCATACATACCTCCGGAAGTTTGGAAATACTATTTAAGATTTCAAAATTTTACTCCTTGACAATTCCACAAAATAAATCAAGCGTTCAGAATTTCACACAGTTCTCCAAGCACTGCCGGGTTCAAATCCATAGCTACAATGGATGCAACTGCATTTCTTCCCTGTTTTTTCACATTTTCCATAATTTTTGATTTCACATCATATTCCATCTGTGCCTTTTCAAGCATTGCGTAACAACGTTCTTCCAGATTGTTCTCAGCAAGCATTAATCCATCCGTAAACGTAACACAGATTTCTCTTTCCACGGATATTTCCGGTATTTCCACGATCATACTGGCGGTCTCATGACAGTATGCGACTTTTGCTTGAACAACTTCACCATCTGTCTCAACATGAACTGTTGTACCTTTAACGCCTGTAAATACCAGTTTCCAACTTCTTTTATTTGGAATCACAGACAGATTACCCATAGCTTTTCCAATCACAAACTGATCCTGTGCACCTCCGGTAAAAGTGAACTGTGTTGCTGCCCAGTTTTCTTCCTCATCAACAGCGGTATCTCCCTGATCTTCCCACAAAGTAAAACTTCCGTCTTCTGCCGGGAATACCTTTACTTCCATGGCTTTGGGATTTTCAACACTATTATCAAACACAGTCATATCCTTCATAGGAACAATTGCACCGGCTTTCATAAGAACCGGCATATTTTCCACACCTCTCCACAGGTTGATCATTCTGCCTCCGTGATATACGGCTCCTGTAAAGAAATCGGCCCAGAGCCCTTCCGGAAGCCAGGTTTTTGCTTTTGCGGCCCGTGCAGTTTTATCCTGAGGTTCTGTGATCGGAGAAATAAGAAGTTCTGAGCCAAAATAATATTCATTCGGTACTTCATAGGCTTCTCTCAATTCCGGTTCCATATAATACATTGGCTCGATCAGAGGCAGGTCATCTACATGGGCTCTACGGTTCATGGTATACAGATATGGTACCATTGCATGGCGCAAACGCAGATATTCCTTCATCACACTTTCTGTAATCTTATCAAATTTCCACGGTTCTTTCCCGTTAAACGGGTTATCGGTACTGTGCAGACGATTGATTGGTGAAAATACACCATACTGTACCCAACGTGCCATCAGTTCGTCATCACGAACACCCATCATATGACCACCGATATCGTGACTCCACCATCCATAACCGATATTACTTGCTGTATTCGTAAAATACGGCTGGAAATTCAAAGTCTCCCAGGAAATTACTGTATCCCCTGAAAATCCTATCGGATACCGGTGACTTCCCACACCTGCATATCTGGAAAATGTAAGAGAACGATTTCCTTTCCAATTGCTGTCCAGATAATGATAATGATTCAACATCCACAACGGATCAAGCCCCGGAATCTTTGTGACCCCTCCCTGCTGCCAGTCAATCCACCAGAAATCAACACCTTCCTCTTCCAGAGGGTGATGCAGGTCTTTCAGGTATACTTCCATAAAATGCGGATCTGCCGGATCAAACTGTACCGGAATTTCACTTTTGGGATCAATTCCCATTTTTTCCGCCACACGTTTATAAGGCTCTTCAAAAGCACGTACACCGTCTGCTGGATGAACATTCAGTGTAATTTTCATACCATGTTCATGAAGCCAGCTCATAAATTCTTTTGGATTCGGGAAAAATTTTTTATTCCATGTATAGCCGGTCCAGCCACTTCCATATTTCGGATCCACATCATCTACCAGATGCCAATCCATATCCACAACGGCCACTGAAAATGGAATTTCTTCCTTCTCAAAACGTTCTACCAGTTCCTTATATTCTTCCTCGGTATACCGATGATAGCGACTCCACCAATTACCCAGAGCATATCTTGGAAGCAACGGAGTTTTTCCACAAAGATGATAAAAATCCTTCAGACATTCCTGATATCGATGTCCATAACCGAAATAATACATGTCTGTGATTCCTTCTTCTCTTGGTGCAATCCATCCATCCTCAGTCAACACCATAGAATGACTGTCATCAATCACAGAAAAGCCACCTTTGGAAATAACACCCCGTTCCATAGGCAGTTTTCCAGCATATTTGTCTTCCATTAAGCGCGCACCACTAATGATCTTTGCACCCTCTGTCATATCTAATGTACGGGCGGTACCTCTCAGATCATCCGGTTCTTCCCCATAATGCCAGGTATTTTCCCATCCGCCACCCATATTTTTTACTTTGATTTCCAGACCATTCGCAGTAAATGCCTTTTTATCATAGTGAAGCTCAATATTCTCTGTATAAACAGACAATTTATCCACTTCTTCGATCACTTTAAACTTAGGAACAGAAAAATCTCTGTTCAATACAGACTGGGTTGCTCTGTCCTCAAATACTCCTTTTTCACTGTACTCCAGTCGCACCAGCGATGATGTAAGTAAAGTTATTCTGTACTGATCCCCCTGAATAACTGCTTCTTTTTCGCATACCGGATGCGATTCCAACTTATAGCTTTCCATACTCATATTTCTACATCTCCATCTCGTTCCTCTGTATTCTGCAGTTCAAATAAAATCTCGCTTCTTCTCTGCTCATTGTTCTTCTCTTAAATCTTTCCATTTCTCCGCCTGTTTTTCATAAACTCTGAAGCCACTTGATACTCCATTCTACCCAACGAGCATTATATTCGCAGGCAGTTCCTACCTCTTCTGTGCAGACACTCATACCATGTTCTCCTTTTGGAAATACATGAAGCTCAAATGGAACTTTAGCTGCTGACAACGCCTCTGCCATTTTCAGACTGTTCTCCACAGGTACACACGAATCTTCCGCAGTATGCCATAAAAATGTAGGTGGCGTATTTTTATCTACGTGGTGTTCCAGACCAAACCACTGATATTTTTCACTTCCTTCTTTTGCGCCACTGACATTCTCAATCGACTCCACATGTGCAAATTTATCTGCTGTAATAACCGGATAAGATAATATCAAAGCATCCGGACGAATATTTTCCGACAATTCATATATCTTCAAAAATTCCGGTTCATCGAAAAGTACACCTAATGAGGCTGCTAAATGGCCACCTGCTGAGAAACCACAAACAGCAATTTTATCCGGTATCGTATACCATTCGGCAGCACGTTTTCTTATTTCCGATATCGCTGCCGCCAACTGACATAACGGTCTGAATCCACTGGCCATCGTGCCTCCAGAATACTGCAAAATATATGTATTATAACCCGCTGCAAAAAAAGGAATAGCTACCGGCTCTGCCTCCCTGTCTGATACCATTTGATACGCACCGCCCGGGCATATAATTACTGCCGGATAATCTTTCTGCCTGATTTCCTTACTTCCATTTTGACAATGTATACATGCCTTTACTTTACATCCTGCTTGTCCTTCTGGTACAAATTCAAATTCTTTCATTCTTATAATCCGCCTTTCTGCGAAAGCCACCAATGCGTCATGAAACATGTTGGCTGACTTTCACTTTTCAATTCTATCTTCCTTCTGATATGATTTCTTTATAAGACCGACACACTACAGAACACGTGGAGGTGAGTGGCGGGGCTGTATAGCGGCGACCTCGTATTTTTATATGTTGTCGGTCATCCGTTAAGGCATCAATGAGTGGCGCATAACAGTAGCCCGTAAACTTATCTCTTCCGAAGTCGACTCGATCTCGCCGGATGACCAGTCACTGTCAGTTTTATAACAATATTATCAGGAGGTAGTTACTTGTCATTTAAAATCTTAAAATTCAACTGCTGTGGGCTTGATGTCCACAAAACATGGATCTATGCTTGTATCGGTATTACTGATTCCAATAATCGTACGGAATATAAGCAAGCTCGCTTTTCTTCCTTCACAAAGGGATTGAATGAGTTGTGTGACTGGCTTGCTAAATATAACTGCACTGACGTTTGCATGGAATCTACTGGTAAGTATTGGATCCCAGTTTTTAATGTCTTGGAGAAGAATAACATCTGGGTTACTCTTTCTCACCCCAAATATACCAAGCCTCAAAAAGGCAACAAGACAGATCGCAAGGATGCCAAGTGGATTTGTGATTTATACATGTGCGGAATGGTTAAGCCTTCCTTTATTCCACCTGCCGACATCCGTGAATTAAGAGACCTTGTAAGATACCGTTTCAAACT
>JAQYOA010000037.1 GCA_028727605.1 Lachnospiraceae bacterium | reverse complement strand
GGCGGCGGAAAGCTGCGGGGCGGATGTCTTGCGCTTTGTAAATCCCGGGATCTTTTCCATTGGACCTATGAACAGCCCTTTTATCAGCCGGAGATGTACATAACCATGGAGTGCCCGGAAGTTTTCAAAATGGGAGAGTACTGGTATCTGGTATTTTCGACTTTTTCGGATCGCTTTACCACGCACTATCGCATGGCGAAAAGTCTGAAAGGACCATGGATCATACCGGAGGATGACGTTTTTGATACCAGGGCGAACTATGCAATTAAGACGGCGTCCGATGGAAAGAAACGCTATGCATGCGGATGGATTGCCAGCAAATACGGCAGCTGCGATTTCGGACCATGGGAATGGGGCGGAACCATGGTGTTTCATGAGATTGTTCAGGAAGAAAAAACTGGATTGCTGAGAATCAAACCGATTCCGGCGGTAAAGGAATATTATTCGCAGATAGAGGAAAAGAAGCCGGTCACGGTATATCATGGCAGTGTGGAAAACGAAGGCGAAATGCTGACACTGAACAGTGAGACACTGGGGGCAGCCCTGTATCCCGTATCCGGGGACTGCTTTTCTCTGGAACTGCATTTCAAGGTGAAACAGGCTCATGAGTTCGGCATTGCGCTCCATGTGGATGAACAGATGGAAACCGGTTATTTCCTTCGGATGGATCCGGGAAAACATGAAGCAGCCTGGGATTTGTGGCCGAGATCGGAGCAGGGCTTCTACCAGTGGCAGATCAAAGGGGATGTACCCGTCCAGATCGAAACTGCAAGGCGGCTGCCGGATACCGATGAATTTCATGTGTTGATTTTGCGGGAAGAGGACATTTGTGTTGTTTACATTAATGATGAGATTGCTCTTTCCACAAGAATGTATGATCACAAAGACGGCTGCGCAGGAATCTATGTGGTTCAGGGCACCGTACAGCTGGAACAGTATCTGCTGAAAAAGAATCCGGAAAGGATGAGAAAATGAAAATCGATATTCAAAAGGAAAGTGTTGCTCCCATGATTGCCTGGCTGAAAGAAGCCAGGGATCAGGGAATACGGAATGAAAGGGCGCTTCGGGAAATTCTGTCTATGCCGGACTACGGTGTGGAATTTCGGCGCTACGGGGAGCCGAATTTGCCGGTATGCGGCATTGATTTTGAGGAAGCGGTGGACTTCTTTCTCCATTTTGATGAAAAAGACTTTGAGAATCCCCGGCTTGCCTACAAAAAAGAAAGCTTTCTGGCATTCTATCAGGATCTGGACAGCCGACTGGAGAAAATGCAGATCCTGGAAAGTATTACTCTGGAGGATCTGCATCTTGTGGAAATGCGTCTGGAAAACGGACTTCCGGATTCTCTGATGAGAGAGGCAGACCATTTTACGGTGCTGCTTACCGTGTCCATCGGGAATTCCATGGGCTGGCCTTACGGGGAATACATTCATTTCGACGTAGCCAATCTGGATTCACTGGGAGATAAAGAGACATTCTTACGTGTTCTGGCTCACGAAATCCATCACATCATGTTCTCTCAACTGATCCCGGAAAAGATGTCTCCACGGCAGTATTTTTTCGTGAACTTTGCGTTTGAGGGTCTGGCTGTACATTTCTGCAATAATGCCGCGACACCGGGAAAGCCGGCAAAATATCCAGGCGCGGCATTTGGGATGGACGAGGACGGCTGGGAGTTTTATGAGCAGCAGCATGAGGAACTCATTCAAAAGGTTCTGGAGGACGGAGAGAAAGCAAAGAATATGACGATGGAACAGGTTGAAGAACTGATCAGCGAATATGAACAGTTCAACTTCTCCTCACTGAAAACAGGAGAAACACGAACAATACGCCAATATCCCACGTATTATGCAGGCTGCTTTCTCTGGGGAAGGATCGACCTGTGTCTTGGGAAAGAACGGCTTTTTGAAGTGCTGGCAAGCTATGACGGCTTTTGGGATGCCTGGGAGGAAACGAGGCAGTTATAATGCAATCACTTTTGGTTCATGGGTAAAGGAATAAATAACCGCAGAAGCATTCCGGAAATAGAATACTTCCGTATTACCGTCATCTGCGGAATACATTTTCTTCAGCCCCGGATAAGCATCCAAAAGTGACTGTCTTGCCTCTATGCGTTCATCTTCAATCAATTCACCGGAAACACGAATCCATTCTCCGCCTTTGAATGCACACAGCTCTGCTTTGGGATTGGCATGCAGCTGTCTGGAAACGTCTTTTGTTTTGCCTGTTTGAATGTACAGCTTTCCCTCAAAAATATGCGCTGTGCCAAACGGACGGACTCTCGGCTGATCGCCTTCTGTTGTTGCCAGGTAATATGTTTTTGCCTCTTTTAAAAATTTTACTACTTCTTCCATGATGGACTCCTTTCGCTATATAAGATGATCTGTTGCTGAAAATACTGTAAATTCAGTATAGCACCGCGGATTTTTTGATGCAATATCACAGTTTTTCATTGAAAAGCGACAAAACGTTTTCTGACGTTTTTCTGACTTTTTTGAATCCCTATTGACCATAGTATGATTTCGTACTATATTGAAATGGTACGAAATCGTACTGTGAAAGGGGTGTTACTATGCAAAATGGAATCTATGAGATCATCCATCGAATCAACTGTCTGACGGAAGATATCGATTCGCAGTATCATCAGGCCGCAGTGAAGCTGGGTGTATCGGACAGTGTGCTGTTTGTGCTTTACATGGTATATACAAACGGAGAGAAATGTCTGCTCTGCGATATTTATAAATCGTCAGGAATCAGTAAACAGACGATCAATTCTGCAATCCGAAAACTGGAGAAGGATCAGATCGTATATCTTGACAAAACGGGCGGAAAAGAAAAGGTAGTCTGCCTTACCGAACAGGGGAAGCTCTACGCAAAACAGACAGCAGCGAAAGTCTTTGAGGCTGAGTGCAATGTCTTTGGTGGCTGGAATGAAGAAGAAATGAAGCAGTACCTTAGCCTGATTGAGAAATTTGATGTTTCTCTGCGAGAGCAGATTCAGAAGCTGTGATGACAGGGGAGGACGTAAAAGTATGAAACAGAAAATTCAGCTTTCCGATCATTTTGGATACAGGCGTTTGCTTCGCTTCACAATGCCGTCTATTCTCATGATGATTTTTACTTCCATATATGGTGTGGTGGATGGTTTTTTTGTATCAAATTTTGTCGGGAAGACTTCCTTTGCCGCTGTCAATTTCATTATGCCGTTTTTAATGGTCGTTGGAGCGCTGGGCTTTATGTTCGGTACCGGCGGCAGTGCGCTGATTGCGAAAACGATGGGAGAGGGAAAGTTTGAGAAGGCACAAAAGATCTTTTCACTTCTTATCTATGTGACCATCGTCTGCGGTGTTGTAATTGCTGCTGTAAGTATTTTATTCTTAAGACCGATTGCGGTTCTGCTTGGTGCCAGTGGGCAGATGCTGGAAGACTGTGTCATTTATGGAAGGATTATCCTTGCAGCGCTGCCGTTTCTTATGCTGCAATATGCTTTTTCAAGTCTTGTTGTGACAGCTGAAAAGCCGAAACTGGGATTGATTCTGACGGTTGCTGCAGGTGTCATCAACATGATCGGTGATGCGCTTTTTATGGCGGTATTCCAGTGGGGTGTTGTCGGCGCTGCGCTTGCATCTGCGTTGGGACAGATTGTGGGCGGAATTGTACCGCTGCTCTATTTTTCAAAGAAAAATTCAAGCCGATTCGTGCTCTGCAAACCGGAATGGGATGGAAGATCATTGGTAAAAGTCTGCATAAACGGTTCGTCGGAACTCATGAGTAATATTTCCATGTCACTGGTTAGCATGCTCTATAATGCACAGCTTATGAAATATGCAGGGGAAGACGGGGTTGCTGCATACGGTACGATCATGTATGTAAACTTTATTTTCCTGGCAATCTTTGTCGGTTACTCAACAGGAGCGGCACCGGTTGTCAGCTATCATTACGGCGCCGGGAATACAAAAGAATTAAAAAGCCTGTTGAAAAAAAGTACGGTTATTATTTTGACTTCCTCCGTAGTGATGTTCGCTTGTTCCGAGTTTATGGCGTTTCCGCTGGCGGATATGTTTGTGGGATATGATGCGGCACTTCTGGAGATGACCGCTCACGCATTCGCAGTTTATGCATTTTCCTTTCTCTTTGCAGGAGTTTCCATCTTTGGATCTTCCTTTTTCACGGCACTTAATGACGGATTGACATCGGCGCTGATCGCGTTTCTTCGAACACTCCTGTTCCAAAGCGCTGCAGTCATGATTATGCCGCTGATTTGGGGCATTGATGGCATATGGTATTCCATTGATGCTGCAGAAATCATGTCCGTAGCGGTAACCTTGATATTCCTGATTGGAAAGCATAAGAAGTACAGGTACTGGTGACCATGCGGAAGCTGCATCAGAACCTGAGGGTTGGGGAAAAGAAAGCGTAATGAGCTCTTTCTTTTCTCCGATTTTTCGTTTAAAATAAAACGATAGAAGGCAGAGAGGAGACGAGCGGGGTGGAAAAGGAGAGGAAAAGAAGCGGATCGGGGACGAGATTCGTCAAAGTGCGCAGAGTGCCGATCAAAGCAGGCAAGTATGAATTTGCTGCTGCCGATCGGACAGCAAGAGCCAGTGTTTTTCAACGGAAAAAGGCACTGGAGCGGCTGCACAGTGAAAAGAGTGTCGAGGCTTTGTGGAATGCGGTTGTTGCTTTTCAGGAGTACAGGTTCCGCACCTATTCCGGTCTGGTGTTTTCCTACCGTTTGAAGAAAGGGAGAGAAGGAGCATACACAAAGGAGCTATTCATTGACCGATGTGAGAAAAGCAAGAGCCTGGCCTGGAGCTCAGTCCTGCTTGCTTTCGGAAAGACGGAAGGCTGCCCGCTTGTGAAAAGGCCAAAAGCGCCTTGACTTAGAGTTAGCTTCAGGATATATACTGTACGAAAAGAAGTGTTTGAAGGAGGAATCATTATGAAAGCAGCTGTTTATTTTTCCCGTACGATTACCCCGGAAAAGGTTCTGGAACTGTATAAAATGGTTGGAAAGCCGCTGCTGCGCTTGGCTACGGAACCAGGGAATACGAATTGATTGAAGTGGAGTAATTTTGGTAAACACAGTAACAGGGTGTGAAAATTGTGGGAGGTACAGAGGATGAATCAGGAGAAATTGTTGAAAAGACTTCAGAAACCAACCGGTCCGGTGGATGTTGTGATTGATACCGATACGTATAATGAGATTGATGATCAGTTTGCGCTTGCTTATTTGATCAAATCCAGCGACCGTCTGCATTTGCAGGCCATTTACGCGGCGCCGTTTTCCAATGACAAAGCAGACAATGCAGAAGAGGGAATGGAGAAGAGTTACGAAGAAATTGGTCATATACTGGATCTGATGGAAAAAACAGAATATAAGAAAGTGACATACAAAGGCTCCAGGACATACCTTCCAAGTGAAACGCAGCCGGTGATTTCAGAGGCGGCGGAAGATTTGGTGCGGCGTGCCATGGCACAGCCGGAGGACAGACCGCTCTACGTGGTTGCAATTGGTGCGATCACCAATGTGGCTTCTGCAATTCTTATGGAGCCAAAAATCTGTGAAAAGATTGTCCTGATCTGGCTGGGCGGTCATGCTCACAGCTGGAAAGATACCGGGGAATTCAATATGACACAGGATATAGCGGCAGCCCGAATTGTTTTTGGCTGCGAAGTGCCGCTGGTACAGCTGCCGTGTATGGGAGTCGTGTCAGAATTTGCCACGACAGAACCGGAACTGGTTCACTGGCTGAAGGGAAAGAATAAACTCTGCGATTATCTGGTGGAAAATACGGTGAATGAAGCACATCGCTGCGGTATGGGAAAATGCTGGAGCAGAGTAATCTGGGATGTGACAGCGGTTGCGTGGCTTCTGGATGAGAGATTTATGGATGAATGTCTGGAGAAGAGTCCCATCCCTGAGTATGATGATCATTACGGCTTTGATCCGGAACGTCACTTTATCAAGTATGTGTATCATATCAACCGGGATTGTCTGTTTGAAGATTTGTTTGAGAAACTAACGAAATAATCATCGGCATCGTTCCTGTGGATTTTTGCCGGAATCTGACAGAAAGGAAGTGAAGAGCCGGGGCGAAGCGTACTCGGCGGTGAAATGCTGACATTACTTGCACTTGTGTCCATTGTGATCGTTGCCTGCGTGCTGTGCAACAAACTATCAAATAAAATAGGAGTTCCTGTGCTTCTGGCCTTCATTTTGCTGGGAGTTGCTTTTGGGTCGGATGGGATTTTTAAGATTCAGTTTGAGAACTTTACCCTGGTAGAGCAGGTGTGTACAATCGCGCTGATTTTTATCATGTTTTATGGCGGTTTCGGAACGAATTGGAAGGAAGCGAAAGCGGTTGCTCCACAGGCGCTTCTGCTGTCCTCGGCGGGAGTTGTTGTTACGGCAGGTCTTGTCGGTGTGTTCTGCCGTTATGTCCTTCGGTTTGATTGGCTGGAAAGTCTTCTGATCGGAGCGGTTTTAAGTTCGACCGATGCAGCTTCTGTGTTTTCCGTTCTGCGTTCCAGGCAGCTGAATTTAAAATACAAAACGGCGTCTCTGCTGGAAGTGGAAAGCGGAAGCAATGATCCCTGGGCTTACATGCTGACTGTGTTGATTCTGTCTGTAATGCGGGGAGAGAGCAGTACACCGATCAGCATCCTGATAACCGTTGTGTGGCAGGTGCTGGCGGGGGCCGTCGGTGGAATTCTGATTGCATGGATCGGGATCTGGGCCATTCGGCACATTGATTTTGAAACATCGGGTTTTGATACGATTTTTGTGTTTGCCATTGCATTGATTGCATATACGTTCCCGTCTCTTGTGGGCGGAAACGGGTATCTGAGTACTTATATTGTGGGAATTGTACTGGGAAATACAGCCCTTCCGAATAAAAGACGTATGGTGCATTTTTTTGACGGTGCAACAGGGCTGATGCAGATGATGATCTTCTTTATGATGGGATTGCTGGCCTTTCCGTCACAGATGCCTTCGATCCTGCTTCCGGCGTTAGCGATCTTTCTGTTTCTGACAGTGATCGCACGGCCTCTGGCGGTATGTCCGATGCTGGCGGCTTTTCGCGCGAAAATTTCTCAGCAGTTGGTGGTTTCCTGGGCCGGACTTCGCGGAGCCTCCTCCATTGTGTTTGCGATTATGGTGACGGTGGATGATGCCTATACAAAAAATGACGTATTTCATATCGTATTTTGTGTCGTGCTGCTCTCAATCGGAGTACAGGGTTCCCTGCTTCCGCTGGTTTCAAAAAAGCTGAATATGATCGATAACAGTCAGGATGTTATGAAAACATTCAATGATTATACAGAGGAATCTTCCATGCAGTTTGTGGTTCTGACTCTGGAAGAAGGACATGCGTGGGTGGAACAGCAGATACAGGATCTTGTTCTGCCGCCGCAGATGCGGATCGCGTATATCCGAAGGGGAGAAACGAGAGTTGTTCCAAGAGGAAACACGATTCTGGAGAAAGGCGATCATCTGATTATGAGTGCCATGGAGTATCGTGGTTCCCGGCCGATTGCAATGAGAGAAGTTTATATTGACAAAAAACATAAGTGGGTGAATTGCCAGCTGAACGAATTGAATCTTCTTCATTCCAGAGTGGTTTTGATAAAACGGAAAGGAGACGCCTTTGCACCGACAGGGGAGAGCCGTATTCTCGAAGGAGATCTTCTGGTGCTGATCAAAGATGAGAATTAAGATGACGGCGAAACGTGACAATGCCGGGAAAGCTTTTTGGTCTTTCCCGGCATTGTCTGTATAAAAGGGTTCAAAGTTAGCAGGAAGCGGTTTTCACTCCATTTCGTAATCGATTAATACCTTTAAGTTCTTATACTGCTTGTTGGAAGCGGCTTCCATTGCCTCCTTGAATTGAGAAATCGGATATTTCTTCGTGACGATTTTCTTGATGCAGGTTTTTTCATTGGAAATATGGTCGATTACTTCCTGAATGATTTCATGGTTGTAAGCTTTGGAACCGTAAATAACCGGCTGGTTCGTTACAAACAACCCTCCAGGCAGGCTTAAATTTCCGCCGTAAACGGAGACAATCGAATATTTCGTATGAGGTCTGCAAAGACCGAAGGCCATTTCCAGCATGGCAGGAGCACCGGCACAGTCGATGAACAGATCGACGTCCGGCAGTGCAGCAGAAACATTTGTCATACCGCTGCTGGTCATATCGCTGAGGATTTTCAGGACTTTGGGATCCAGAGCGGAAAAGTCGGTTTCCTCTCTCGGGGCCTGTCCGCAGTATTCAACGAGCTTTGCCCGTACATCTTCCGTGTTGCTGTTAATGGTTTTTGCGCCGATGGCTCTTGAAATATCCAGTTTCCAGTCATTGCGGTCCATGACAATTACATTTTTTACGCCGCGGGCAACCAGAGCAGCGGCAGCAGCCTGTCCGATGGTTCCGGCACCAAGTACAACAACGTTATCATCCACGGATACGCCGCCGACTACAGCACCTTTGGTTCCAACGCTTACCGGTTCGATCAGAGCGGCAGCATCCAGATCAACATTTTTGTCCAGAATATAAAGATTCACATCGCGTTTGGCGTCCTGTACGTTCACGTATTCACAGAAGGCACCGCACATATCGGTCATCATCATTCCGGCTTTTTTTGCTTGGCCCGGCTCGACAAATACAATATCGTCAAGCTGGATATCATCTTCCACATCAGCACCTTTTTCTACGATACGGCCGACCATTTCATGACCGAAAGGCATTCCGGGGAAAATACCATAGGGAAGACCGCCATGGTTATAGGCACCTGTATCCGATCCACAGATTCCGGCACGGAGTATTTTTACCAGAACATCCTTCGGTCCGATCTGGGGAATGGGAAGCTCCTCGACGCCCACATCTTTTACTCCGTAATACACACCACATTTCATTGTACCCTGCATTTCGACAACTCCTTTGCTGAATTTAATAAGATATCTGTCAAATGAGCCTGACATGAATTGGAACGCGCTTTGCGCTCCAACGGCTCATTTTATTTTATAATTAATTAACTTATAGGAATCGTCGATTCTTTTGAATGGCTAAAATTAATTATTTTCTATAGAAATCATCAGAACAGCCGAACAGAAATAACCAGAATTAATTATTTTCCCCGGGTGTGATGTCAAAATACTTCTCATACAGTTTCTTCATTCTGCCGGACAGAAAGGTAAGCCCTTCTGCTGCGGATGGATCTCCGACGGCATAAGCCTTCATAAGCCGTCCTTCCTCAAAGCAAAGTTCGTCATGCAGCGGAGTAAATTCATCCAGAAGGAAACGGGTATACTTGGCCAGACGCATCTCTCCTACCAGCCGGTATTCGGAGGAAATCGTGTCCACGGCCACGGAATATTCGTCCTTGATGGCTGAAATCAGAGCGGTTCTCTCATTTTCCTTTGCGAATACAAAGGTAGAACAGAGCAAAGCGTTCTGGTTTGCCTCCGGAAGCGAATTGTGGCTGTCAGTGGAACCGACAATGGGATAGTGGATGCCTTTTGCGCGGTCCTCATAATAACGCATTGTCTGAAAACCGTTCTGCTGATAATACCGCTCTCCTCCGAGTACCTCAAAGGCATCAAAGGGGTGAGTGGCAGTGAGATATTCGCAGAGAGCCTCCGGAACCTGATAAGGTCCTACAATCCAGTACGGATGTGCAAAGATGCCAAGGCCTCCGCCGTTGCGGATGTGACGAAAGATCCAGACACAGGAGGCATAAGTAAATGGATCAATCCCTTCCGGAATCTCAAGTTCCGGAATCAGTGCATGGACTTCTTCTCTGTATTCTTCTTCAGTCAGGATGGGAGGAGGATTGTCAGTCACGGCCCTCCGGTCGCTTTCCAGATTTTGAGCACTTAAGTTCCACAGACCGTTCACACTGTAGGTACTCCCGAAGTTTACAATATGAACATCGTTTCCCGGCAGGTGGATTTCCTCGCCAAAGACAATATTCAGTTCATGGGGAACATCCTTGTAGGCATCGATTGCCTCAAGAGACGGATAATATCTTCCGTGGTCACTGATGACCGTGAAATCATAGCCGTTTTTCCGGTAGTTTGCGGCGACAACCGCCGGATCTTCTCTTCCGTCTGAGCGGAAAGTGTGCATGTGAAGATCGCCCCGGTAGGGGTATCTGCCCCTCATATCTTCTTCCAGAGCATAAACGGATAAATCCGCTTTGCTCTCCCCGTTTCTGCAGATGCGAATGCGGTATTCTCCCTCTTCCTGGAATACATGAGTAATTCGGATACAGCCGTCTGCCTCCACAGATACCGGGTATTCACAGTAAGGGTTATGATGCGGATACAGAGCCGGGCTGCCGCAGGCCATGGAAAGGACAGCGGCCGTATAGTCACCCTCGAAGGCGGCATGTTTTCCCAGCGGTTTTATGGTAATCCGAGCGGACTGTCTTACAAGAAAGACCTTGGGAAAAATGTCATAATCATGTAATTCTGTTTTCATTTGAAAAATCCCCCTTAAATTCCTTTGATTCATCATAAAATCCGAGAACAAAAAAGTCAATATCATGCTAGTGCTTTGCCGGATTTTTACTAAAAACAGAAACCGATTTTTCTTACAATAAGTTTTACAGCATTTGAAAGGCTGTTAACGGAAAAGGCCTTTGCTGCCAATGGGATTCGTTTGCGTTTTGAGGGAAGCGAAAATATACGTTGCAGGTCACAGAGGAATAGAAGGAAAAGCGTTCGGCGAACAGAAACGTAAGTTCAACAGATCGAACGCTTTTTGCATGAGCATTCTGGTACAATGAAATCGAAGGGAACATTACAAAAGAAGAACGGAGGATCAGAGTACTGAAATGAAAAAGAAAAAAACACGAATAAAATATAGCTTACTGGCTATCTTTGCCCTGCTCTTTGTCGGATGCGGAATGCTTTCCGCAGTTTCCACAAGTGACCGGGAGCCGCCGACAATCACAGCAAAGGATCCAACGGTTGAATACGGAACAAAACTGGAAATATCAGATCTTGCAGATATTACCGATGATCAGCCCGGTGACGTGGAAAAGTCGATACAAACGAAAGAAGCAGAAGGTCTCGAGATTGACTATGAAAGCAATACCATCGTCTTTGGTGACGTGGGAGAATATGAGATCGAATTATCGGCAAAAGACAAGGCGGGAAATGAAAACACAGGAACAGTTCTCGTTAAAGTACTGGATTTAAAAGCACCCGAATTACTGTCATTTCCTACAGAAGTACAGATCGGATATAATGAAGAATTAAAGCTTGCTTTGAATGAGACGGGATCTGATCATTCCATTGAGATTCAGGCAGAGGACAAATCGGATCTGAAGGCCTGCATAACATCAATCGTAAATGCCGATGGAACAGAGGCTGCTTCGGAATCCTATGCGATAGACAGTGCTCAGACGTCTGTTCTGTTTTGCAGTCCGGGAACTTATCTTCTGAATTTTGGTGTGGAAGATGAATATGGGAATCAGGCGGCAGGAGCCGTAACCGTTCAGGCCGGTGATACGATTTCTCCGGAATTAACAGGAATCAAACCGGAATATGTCCTGTCGGAAAGTGACGGTGCTCCAGATTATCTGGAGGGTGTTGCGGCGATCGACGAGATCGATGGCGATCTCACAGGAGCGATTTCGCTGGATACAGCAAATGTTCTCTATGGCACGGTCGGAAGGTACACGGTTGTTTATCAGGTATCCGACAATGCAGGAAATATCTGCAGAAAAGAAGTGCCGGTGGTCATCAAAGATTCCACGCCTCCTGTGCTGACGTTAAAGACAAGTTCTTTTTCACTGACGGCAGGGGATGGTGCTCCGGATTACCGTTCCGGTATTACGGCATTGGATGCGGTTGACGGTGATGTGTCCGGAAAGATTGAGATTGATGATTCCGGTGTAGACTACAATTCGGCCGGAAGCTATCAGGTTTCATGCAAAGTTTCTGACAGCAGCGGAAATGCTGCAGTCCAGGTAATCACTGTTGTAATCAAAGCGGTACAGCAGGAGACGCAGAGCAGTAATTCAGGCGGTTCCAATGACGAGACAGTTCTTATAACAAAAACAGGAGAGTGCTATCACACCCATAAATGTGGGAATGGAACCTATTTTCCGGTTAGCCTGTCGGAGGCACTTAGCAGGGGACTGCGCCCCTGCAAAAAGTGCTATTGATCATAGGATCCGGAAGCTTTCCTGGTGCGGTTATTTTAAAATTTTATCACTCTACTTGACAGAAGTTAGCATATAGTTTAGTATAGAAATAATATAAAATTTTTTAACGAAACCGCTGCGATTGCATGCCTGATGTGGATTTTTTCTATGCTTTATGAAAGGAAAACCGACACAAGATGAGAGACCTGAGGTTCGGCTCTTGTTTTGTGTCGTTTTTTTCTCTTGGCGGAAAGGGAATTCGGTACGTATTTTTTTTGCGAGAGCAGCGCGTTTGGACAAATCCCGTTTTTTGAGGGAAGTCCGGAAATTATGCGCGGGGGGACAAAAAGAAAGGAGGCTTAAGGGGGAACATACCATACCGCGAACGAAAGAGAAAAAGGAGAGAAAAGTATGGTTATATCAAATGGATTTACTTACATTGCGTTTTTGATGTTTATTGCCGGAGGACTTCTGTTTCTGGAAAAGAAGACCCATTGGAAGGTGTTCAATGTGATTCCTCCGCTGGTTTGGATTTATGTGCTGAACATGATCTTTTGTACCGTCGGCCTGTACAGCTCGGAGGCCTGCAGTACAGCTTATGGTTCACTGAAAAATAATCTGCTGTATGCGATGATTTTCGTTATGCTGCTGCGCTGCGATTTCCGTAAACTGGGTAAACTGGGACCGCGAATGATCGCTATCTTTCTGGGAAGTGCAGCGACACTGGCAGTCGGATTTATTTTGCTGTACCCGATCTTTGTGGGAAGCTTAGGCGGCGGAGAGAAGACCTGGGGTGCTGTAGCTGCACTGTATGCTTCCTGGGTAGGCGGTTCTGCCAATATGGCAGCTATGCAGGATGCACTTCCGGTGGATGGCGGAGCTTACAGCTGCGCACTGGCGCTGGATACGGTTTGCTATTCGGTATGGATTGCCCTTTTGCTGCTCGCTGTCCGTTACGCGGACAAATGGAATAAGACTGTAAAGGCAAATACAGCAGGCCTGGATGCGATCGCTGAAACTGCCAATGCAGAGGTTGCCAAGGAAAAAGAATCCAGACCAACGGCAAGTGACTGGATCTTTTTAATCGGTCTGTCTCTTCTGGTTTCTGCCGTATTCCAGTGGCTTGGTACCAGCGCCAACACCGGCTTAAAGGCAATCGGTCTTGGCATGTTTGACAAGGGAACCTGTACCACCGTGCTGATTACCATTTTTGGTCTGATCTGCGCAATGACTCCTCTTGGAAAGCTGCCGGCAGTGAATGAGCTCTCCAGCGTTTACCTGTACGCTGTAGTTTCCCTGCTTGCATCGACCGCTTCCGTTGTGGATCTGCTCACCGCTCCTATGTGGGTCGTTTACGGTGTCCTGATTCTGGTGATTCATGTTGTGCTGATGTTCCTGTTAAGCAAAGTGTTCCATTGGGATCTGTGCATGTGTTCCACTGCATCAGTGGCCTGCATCGGCGGATCAGCATCTGCTCCGATTATTTCCACTGCCTACGACGCTTCCTTTGCCGGTATCGGTGTTCTGATGGGAGTTTTAGGCGCTGCCGTCGGAAACTTCTGTGGTCTGGCGATGGGTGCGATTCTGCACTTCTTTATCTGAGAAATTCGATGAACGTAAAATAAGAAAGAGAATGAACGGTATCAAAGACCCCATCCCTTCCGAAAGGGGAGGGGTCTTTGTGCAGGAAGAATAGAAAGAAAAAGGAATGATTACTACCATGAATATCAATGAGAATTTTCGCTATCTGAATGCGGGGATGCCGGAAGACATTGTACGGCGTAAGCTTTCCGGCGATGCAGACGGAGCAGTTCGTCTGATCGATCAGTGGCTTTCCAAAGAGAATCTGGTTCCGGAGATGAGGTACTCTCTGACGGCCGAAAGAGAGATGATTCTGCGGCAGATGGACGATTTTCCCTACACGAAGGAGCAGGCGCTTTCACGGATCAGGAGCTGTATTCCGGATTTTACGGAGGAAGAGTTTGATTCCCGGGTGGATGCCGGACAGATCCGCTGGTGCTACCAGAATGGAGAGATGCGGTATTTCGCTCGTTTCCTGGAATCCATGTGCAAAGCCGTGCCGGAGATTACCCGCCGTGCGCAAATGGCGCTTCCGGGAAATGAGAGTGCCGTCAAAGGTTCCAGAGGAGATGACAGGATCAGCTGCTGCATTCAAAAAATGAAGGAAAACGGCAGTATGAGTGTTCGGACCCGCATCCGTGCATCCCTGCGGCTGAATGACGATCAGTTTTATCCCGGAGTGAACATTCGGGCTCATCTTCCGATTCCGGCAGAATGTGAACAGCAGAGTGAGATTGTAATTGAGCAGATGGATCCGCCCACCGGTGTCATTTCTCCGGGGGATGCAAAGGCCCGTACCGTCTGCTGGGAGGAATGCATGGAGGAGAATCATGAATTTACCGTTGTGTATTCTTATGTTCACACTGCCAGGTACCATGAGCCGGGAAAAACACAGGAGT
Organism: Lachnospiraceae bacterium; assembly: GCA_028727605.1. Classification (GTDB taxonomy): domain Bacteria; phylum Bacillota; class Clostridia; order Lachnospirales; family Lachnospiraceae; genus Fusicatenibacter. The sequence goes on along the minus strand of JAQYOA010000037.1, from coordinate 2,658 downwards.
GTGAGATACCGACGGAGGAATTTACAAAAGAGGAACAGCCTCATATTGTGTTTACGCCGTATCTGAAATCCCTGACAGAAGAAGTGCTCCAGGGTGAGACAGATCCGCTGGAAAAAGCGCACAGGATCTATGATTTTATTACACTGAATATGAAATACACCTACATGCCGGAGTATTTTTGTCTGGAAAATATCGCGGAAAACTGTGCCAGAAGCTATACCGGTGACTGTGGTGTGTTTGCCCTTTTATTTATTACCATGTGCCGCTGTGCCGGAATTCCGGCGTGCTGGCAGAGCGGACTGGCGGCGGAACCCGATTTCTGCGGCGCTCATGACTGGGCAAGATTTTTCGTAGAGTCCCGCGGCTGGCTGTATGCAGATCCGTCCTACGGTGTGTCTGCGGTGAGATTAGGTGATGAAGAGCGTCGCCGTTTCTATTTCGGAAATCTGGATCCCTATCGGATGGTGGCAAATAATGCCTTTCAGGCTCCCTTTACTATAGAAAAGCAGTACTGGAGAGCAGATCCTTATGACAATCAGGTGGGTGAAATGGAAACCGGAGAACGCGGGTTAAAATATTCTGAGTATCAGACAACAAAAGAGGTATTGCTCTGCGAGGAATTGTAGAAATAATACAGAAAAAAACAGTAGAAAAAGATAGGAAAGAACGAAGAGGAGGAAAACTATGAAAATTACAGATGTCAGGCTGGGCAGAATTTCTGTTCCGCTTAGGGTTCCCTTTAAGACGGCTCTGCGTTCCGTCTCCAGTGTGGAGGATGTGATTGTTGAGATCTATACAGATACCGGTGCGGTCGGCTACGGAGAAGCGCCGCCGACTGGCGTAATTACCGGGGATACCACCGGAGCGATTATCGGTGCGATTCAGGATCACATTGCAAAAACGATTATCGGGCGGGATGTGGATGACTTCGAGGATGTCATCCAAAGTGTGCAGAAATGCATCGTGAAAAATACCAGTGCAAAGGCGGCAGTGGACATGGCACTGTGGGATCTCTACGGTCAGCTGTACAAGATTCCGGTCTATAAATTGATGGGCGGTGCGCGCAAACAGATCATTACAGACATTACGATCAGTGTGAATGATCCCGAGGAGATGGCAAGGGATGCCATTGACGCAGTTCGGCGGGGCTATGACTGCCTGAAAGTGAAGGTGGGAGCAAATCCGGCCCTGGATGTGGCACGCCTTTCGGCTGTGAGAGAGGCAGTGGGCGATCAGGTGTGCATCCGGATTGACGCGAACCAGGCATGGCAGCCAAAAGAAGCGGTCCGTATCCTGAATCAGATGCAGGAGAAGGGTCTTGCGATTGAATTTGTGGAGCAGCCCGTGAAGGCACATGATTTTGAGGGAATGAAGTATGTCACCGAGCGGTCGTATGTGCCGGTTCTGGCGGATGAAAGTGTGTTCAGCCCGGAGGATGCGTTAAAGATTATGCAGATGGGTGCCGCCGATCTGGTAAACATCAAACTGATGAAATGCGGCGGTTTGTACAATGCACTGAAGATTGTCTCTGCTGCGGAGATTTACGGAGTAGAGTGTATGATCGGATGTATGCTGGAAGCGAAGATCAGCGTTAACGCTGCTGTAGAATTGGCATGCGCCAAGAAAATTATCACAAAAATTGATCTGGATGGTCCGGTGCTGTGCAGTGAGGATCCCATTATCGGAGGTGCGCTGTTCGAGGAACAGAAGATTACCGTGTCAGACGCCCCGGGTCTTGGAATCCGAGGCGTGAACGGTTTGCAGTATCTGGATTAGGAACGTGCAGTCATCTTCTTTAGCAGCGCTGCATATTCTTCATAGTATTCGCAGTTTTCAAAGAGAAAGGATTCCGGGAGGGAGAGAAATTCATCGGCTGAGTACTCTCTTAAGAGAGGAAGCAGGATGCATTCTCTCTGGAAACGATACAGGATTCCTCTCTGACGGAACTGCATAGAGTATTTCAGCTCCCCGGATGCACGGGAGAATTCCGGATAGGCGGCGATGGCTTCCATCAGATGGTCAGCTTCCTTCATCTCACCGTAATGAGTCCAGGATTTGTGAATCCGGTTTACGAACTGCATCCAGGGAGAATCTGATTTCGGATAAACCATTCCCATGAACTGAGCATCCTTGTAGCACCAGAGAGTCCAGGAAATATCCGAGCGGTTAAACATGGAAAGGGTTTCATCCAAAAGCTCAATCGTATGAGGCAGATTTTCCTTTTCAATGTCATATCCGGCTTCCCCGCAGAAAACAGGACGGCCGAAAGTTGTCCGGATAGATGCAATGCTATCCAGGATTTCCTGGAATTTTGCACACCGCGCTGCTTTATCATAATCGGCGGAAAAAAGTTCCGGCTCCCAGACAGTGGGATAGTAGTGGAAGGTCAGAGCGGTGTTTTCATCTGTAATCGTGTGAATACAGTCAAACTTCATTGCATAAAGATCTCCCTCCAGAAAGATGATATGATTCTGGTCGACACTGCGGATTGCCCGGGTGACATCCAAGTAGAAATCATTTAACAGATCCGGGGCGTCCATCAGGTAAGGCTCATTTAAGAGATCATAGCCAAGGAGATATTTCCGGCTTGCATAGCGCGCGGCGATTGCTTTCCAAAGCTGAACCATCTGATCCCGGAATACCCGGTAGTGCCAGAAT
>JAQYOA010000036.1 GCA_028727605.1 Lachnospiraceae bacterium | reverse complement strand
CCTTCGGATTCAAAGCTGTCCGGAAGACCTGCAAAAATAACCGCCTTCCCGGCATTTTCTGCCAGTTCCACTGCTTCTTGAATCAGTCTTTCATCCGTGATATCTTCTGCATCATCATAGCCCTGTGCATAATCCACATTTGCCCATTTTGTAATCGTTTCGAAAGCACTCTCCACCTTGGAACTGTTAATATGAGAACTTCCGCCTCCCTGATAACGCGGAGATTTTGCATATTTTCCAATCAATACAACCTTTTCATCCTCAGAAATCGGAAGGATCGCATCTTCATTTTTCAAGAGCACAATGCATTCCTCTTCCAGCGCTCTGGCGATCTCATGATCTGCATTCCGGTCAAAAACGACATCTTCCCGCTGGTTTTCCGCATAGCGAAAGACAATATTGAGAAGTTCTTCGCAGGAACGATCCAATACCTCTTCCTCCAGTTCTCCTTCTTCTACAGCCTTTACAATCTGCGCATCTGTCACGCAGCTGCCGCCTGGCATCTCCAGATTGCAGCCTGCTTTTAACGCCTCTACACGCCGGTTCATAGCGCCCCAGTCGGTCATAACATAACCGTCAAATCCCCAGTCTTTTCGGAGAACATCCGTTAAGATTTCTTTGTTCTCGCAAAGGTAGGTTCCATTCAGCATATTATAAGAATTCATGATGGTCCATGGCTTCGCATTCCTTACCATCCCTTCAAACGCCGCCAGATAGATTTCCCTTGCAGTTCTCTCATCCATATCCGAAGAACTGGTCATACGATGATATTCCTGACTGTTTGCCATAAAATGCTTCGGGCTGGTTCCCACATTCTGACTCTGTACTCCATTGACATAGGCAGTTCCCATCTCGGTAGCAAGAAACGGATCTTCGGAATAATATTCAAAATTACGTCCACAGAGCGGAGAACGTTTGATATTCATAGCCGGCCCCAGAATGGTACTGACCTTTTCTGCCTGACATTCCTTTCCCAATGTCTCTCCCAACCGTTCTGCCGCCTCTCTGCTGAAACTTGCAGCCAATGCACACCCTGCCGGAAAGCAAACTGCTTCCACACTTTCATTAAGGCCAAGATGATCTGCCGCTTCCACCTGTTTGCGAAGTCCGTGCGGTCCGTCTGTCACCATCACCGATGGAATCCCAAGCCGCTCAATTCCTTTCGTATGCCAGAAATCCAGTCCAGAACAAAGGGACGCCTTTTCTTCCAGCGTCATTTGGTTTATCAACTCCCTGATTTTGTCCGCTTTCATTTTGTATTTCCTCCTGTTCATTTTTTATCATTTTTAAATATGTAATGATATAACACCTCAATCGTAAGACATGTTAGCATCAGTCCTACTGCTGTATCGGTCAGAAAATGTGCCCCAGCCACTACTCTGGAAAATCCCACCAGCAGGGCAAAAATAAGCCCCAGTCCGAATAACAGGTTCTCTTTTCCCTGAAGCTTTCTGCAAAATACCGGTAAAACGCCCAACAGAAGCGCACAGGCTGCATTTCCCGTATGACCGGACGGGAAAGACTTAAATTCCTCTGCTGCCACCCCAAGCGCAGTCAATTGTTCTTTCATATCACTTCCCATAATCCACCATGGCTGAAAAACTGCCTTTTCCTCAACCGCAATCATCCGCATCCTCGGGCGTCCCCATGGTATCTTAATCAGATTAATCAGGAGAATTTCAATGATTGGAACAAGCAGAAATAAGAGAATTCCTTTTTTTATCGTCTCATGCTCTGCACCTTCACTCATATTCCAGATCAACAGATCCGTTCCTCCCACCAGAAGAAGCCCGACCAGGATACCGACTGCCTGCGGCATCTGCATATATTTTCCCGGCAGAAACATGGCTGATATCAAAGCCAGCAGATTCAAAAGGATTCCCCAAAACCAGGAAAAGAACAGGGCAATCTTGTGTCCATTTCCGGCATTTTTAATCAGCAGCGTTCCGGCAGTACACATACATAAAAATGCAGGTATTTCTCCATATGCCGCAAAAAACACCGCATATGGATTCGTCTCATGAAATACCATCGATGAAATCTGGTAGTCAAAGAAAGAACCTGTGATCATCAAGACAGCAAAGATACCTGCAAGAATTCCTGTTTTTTTACAATCAAATATTCGATCTTTCATCCCTGTCACCTGTTTTCGTTTCATTATCAAAATCAGCATTTTTCAGAGCCGACATCCGCCTGACCAGCCACTTCCGCAGCGTTTTTACATCTCTTTTAAATTGCCATGCACTGTCATCTCTTACAAATTCCAGAATCAAATACGGATCGCTTTTGCTGTTTTCAATGATCTCCAAAAATTCATTCCACTTTTTCCTTCCCTGTTTCAATGAAAAACGGCATCCTTCTGCATTCCATGCAAAGACATGAACGCAGACAAGATAAGGCAAAACCGCTTTTAGATTCTCAATATCCCCGTTTGTTGAAAAAGGCTGCCAATAGGTTTTCACATTGGACCTGTTAACCGCTTCCAGAAACACAACCGCACTTTGACCATTATCGTTATTGGTGTTTTTGTGGAACTCAAAGGCAACTGTAATCCCTTTTTTCTCTGCCATCTCCGCAAGAATACGGGTTTCCTTTACCATAGACAAAAATTTTTCTTTGCTCACATCGACAGAAGAATTTTCTCCCTGCCAAATCCGAATGATTTTCGCGCCGATTGCGTCAGCAGTATTTACGATCCGCTCCCACAGTGCGTAATCTTCCTTGCCAAAACGATAATACGAACCATAGGAAATTGCGGTCAAAGAGAATTCTCTCTGAAGAGAAAGCACCTCCTGTAATGCCGTCGCGTCCTCCGGCGGCAAATGGATATCACCACCCCATTCAATATACTGAATCCTGTTTCTGCGCGCAATTTCACAGATCTCCCGTCTGCTTTTCTGGCGAAAAGTTACTGTTGTAAATCCAATCTTCTGCATAAGATCCCCCAAATCCTCGTTTTTCGTAGCCCTGCATTGCATACCTGCTTCTTATTTTACCATATGTAAAATTATTTCACTCCTGATTTCTATTCTATCAAAAGATACCCTCTTCGGCCAGGTAATTTTTACATTCTAAGATGACTTCATTCACCTGTTGAAACCTCCAGGATTCTTCTATATAATAAGTACAAATAAGATCAATCGGAGACGCAGAAAACGCTGCTTTTCTCCGTCTTCAATGGTGGCCGGAGTATGAATCATAAAACATCTGAACGATTTTCCTTTCTGTCTGTTTATCCCTGCCTGTATTCTGCTGGTTATCCTCCTTTTCTGTCTGGTAATTCTCTGTTCGAACTCCTTCTGCCTGATTTATAAACGGATTCTTTCCTTAAAAAATCAGATCAATTCCTTTTTGCAGTGTCTCTCCATCAATGGCTCCCGTTGCTTTTGCAATGATATACCCTTCCGAATCAATAAAATAAGTAGTTGGCAATGAGTACACTTGGTAGGTGTTTGCTGCATCCAACTCGGTATCATAAAATACGGGAAAAGTATATTCCTGTTCTTCTATAAAACTGGATGCTGTTTCTATGGTTTCCCTTGATCCATCTGTCATATTGATCATAAGAAACTGAATTTCATCTCCTGATTTCAGATACTTTTCCTCAAAATCCGGTATTTCCATTTTACAAGGTCCGCACCAGCTGGCCCAAAAATTCAGAACAATCGGTTTGCCGATGTAATCCGAAAGCTGTATTTCGTTACCGTCAATATCGTAAGCTTTGAAGTCCGGTGCCGATATTTTTTCCTGTGTATCCTCTTTTTCTTCCTCTGTTTCCTGCTGTTCCTGTACTGCCAGCTGATCCGGCTTCAGGTTCTGTCCCAGTTGTGTATAAAGTGCATAGGCACCTGCCAGCAAAAGAATAAACAGAATCAGTACAATCATAAATTTCTTCTTTTTCCCCATAGTTCCCCCTTAACTGAGAAAATTTATAAGTCGTCCAAATGTTCCTGTTGCCATCAGAATACCCACCAGAATCAGAAAACTGCCGCTGATTATATTGATAATCTTATAGTTTCTCTTGACCCAGTTAAACGCGGATTTCAGATAATCGATCAGAACAGCACTAAATACAAAGGGAATTCCAAGCCCCAGAGAATAGACAAGCAGCATAAGCATTCCCTCCAGCACATGAGATTGCTGTGATGCCAGCATCAAAGCAGAACCAAGGAACGCACCAACACAGGGAGTCCATCCCACTGAGAAAATAACGCCAAAAACCACCGCGGAAAAAAAGCCCATATGATTGGTATCTACCGAATGCCGACTTCCTTTGAACAAATTCAGTCTGAATACTCCCAGAAAGTTCAGGCCAAAGAAAACTACTGCCAAACCTGAGACAAGATTCACTGCAGTTTGATATTCCCGAAAAAAGCTGCCTACCGTTCCAGCCAGTGCACCCATAGTTATAAATATCACAGTGAAGCCGGTAACAAACCCCAGTGAATTTATCAATGTTTTT
>JAQYOA010000035.1 GCA_028727605.1 Lachnospiraceae bacterium | reverse complement strand
CGGACAATGATAGAACGGTTTGAATTGACCGATCTTTGCGGCCACTATCCGTATCAACTTTCGGGAGGGCAGCAGCAGAGAGTGGCACTTGCGCGGATTCTGGTCTCTCAGCCCAGAATTTTGCTGATGGATGAGCCTTTCTCCGCTCTTGATGCGCACCTTCGTTTTCAAACGGAACATAGGGTACGTGAGGTGATCAGAGAATTCAACAAAACGGTTCTTCTGGTGTCTCATGACCGGGACGCGGTCTTTCGTATGGCGGATAAAATTGCGGTGATGCATGACGGAGAAATTGAAGCATTCGGTTCAAAAAATGAAGTGTTTGAGAATCCCATGACAAGAAACAGCGCTGTTTTGACAGGATGTAAAAATATTTCAAGAATCAGGCCTCTGGATGATTTCCGGGTGGAGGCACTGGACTGGGGGATTTGTGTAAAAACGCCTCGTCCTGCGTCGGAGTATTCCTATATCGGGATACGGATGCAGGATGTATGTCAAAAGCCGTCAGATGAGAATCAATATCACGGTACCGTGGTGGAAGAGATAGAAAATCCGTTTTCCTATACGATAATGGTAAAACCGGAAGGGGCAAAAGAAAATCAGCCGATCGGTTGGGAAACAGAAAAAGAAATCTGGAGAAAAGTCCGTTCAAAGGAACTTGAAATTACACTTCCGAAAGAGCGGATTTTGCTGCTGAAATAAGAGAGGGATGAAGTTATGAAGAAGATCAGAGTAGAAGATGCGGTTGGTATGACGCTTTGCCATGATATTACAGAAATGCGTGATGGATTCAAGGGAGCAGCTTTTCGGAGAGGTCACGTGATTCGAAAAGAGGATATTCCCAAATTTCTTGATCTTGGAAAGAAAACGGTCTTTATCTGGGAAGAGAACGCAGGAGAAATTCATGAAGAGGATGCCGCGCTGCGTATGGCCGGGATGGCGCCGATAGAGGGGGCGCATTATACGGCACCTTCCGAGGGAAAAGTATTGTTGATTGCTGACCGACGCGGAATGTTTCGGGTGAATACCGAATTGCTTCGTGAGATCAATTCGATTGGAGATCTGACGATTTCCAGTTTGCCGGATCATTATCCGGTGGAAGAGGGGGCGAGACTGGCTTCCATGAGAATTGTTCCGCTTGTGACCGAGGAAGAACAGATAAAAAGGGCGGAAGAACTTTGCAGAGAAAAGCATTTGCTGGAGCTTTTTCCGTATCAGGAAAGAAAGGTCGGTGTGATCATTACCGGTTCGGAAATTTTCAGCGGACGTATCAAAGATAAATTTGAACCTGTTGTGAGAGAAAAACTGAAGAAATATCCCTGTGAAATTCTTGGAGTAACGATTTGCGATGATCAGCTGGAGATGATAACGGATGCGGCAAAGAGATATCTGGAAGAAGGAGCTGACTTCCTGATTTTTACAGGAGGGATGTCTGTAGATCCGGATGATCTGACCCCAACTGCAATTCGGGCACTTGGAGCGGATATTATCACGCACGGTGTTCCCTCACAGCCGGGTAACATGACTTTGGTGGCATATTTGAATGAGACCGTGATTCTGGGCGTTCCGGGAGCAGCGATCAGCCTGCCGACTACAATTTTTGATGTATTGCTGCCTCAGATTTTCTCCGGGGAGCGTTTGACGAAAGAGGACCTGATTCGCCTTGGAGACGGAGGACTTTGTCAGCTGTGTGCATCCTGCCATTTCCCGAATTGTACATTTGGAAGATATTAAAATGTCAGGAAATGGAAAAGAAAAGACGATTTTTGGGGAAAATGCATAATAAAGAGAAAATTATGCGAAATATGTCGAACAAATCCGGCGGTTTTTTGGTTAATTATATTGAATAAACAAAAGAAGAAAACTATAATGTCTTTAGTGCTTGGAAAACAGAGTGTATTATGACAGATTTTGCGTGAAGGAACGGAAGGATGGGTGTATGAGTTTGCCGTTTTAAGGAGAGTTAGTTATGGAAAAGATCAATATTGCTATTGCAGATGACAACGAACGGATGCTGGATCTGCTCGGAAACATTATCGAGAAGGATAATGAGTTGGAGCTGATTGGAAAGGCTGGCAATGGCAAGGAGATGTATGATCTGATCAGAGAAAAACAGCCCGATGTCGTGTTGCTGGATATTTTTATGCCGAAGATGGATGGCCTTACCGTAATGGAAAAGGTGAATGAGGATAAGACACTGAAGAAAAGACCGGCTTTTATTGTTGTATCGGCAGTGGGACAGGAGAGGATCACAGAGGATGCCTTTCATCTGGGAGCATATTACTATATTCTCAAACCGTTTGATAATGAAATTCTCCTGAATCGAATCAAAGCAACGAGAGAACTTCCTGCAGGGATCCGCTGCTCGGGAAAATCCGGTATTGGTGAAGTAAAGGCCGGAATGCAGGAACGGAATCTGGAAATGGAAGTCACTGATCTGATTCATGAAATCGGTGTTCCGGCTCATATCAAAGGCTATCAGTATCTGAGAGATGCCATTATACTGTCGGTGGAGGATTTGGAAATGCTCAATTCCATCACTAAGATTTTATACCCTACGATTGCAAAAAAGCATCAGACAACGCCGAGCCGTGTGGAGAGAGCCATTCGTCATGCGATTGAGGTTGCCTGGAGCAGAGGAAAAATGGATACAATTGACGAACTATTTGGATATACTGTCAGTAATCGAAAAGGAAAGCCCACCAATTCTGAATTTATAGCGCTTATTGCAGACAAAATCCGTCTGGAACTAAAAAAATAGTTTAAAAATGCTGAGAATACGGAAGTTAGGACTTTTTTTTCTGTGAAAAGTAGGATATAATTTAGGAAGAATGTTAATTACCGTTTCGCTGAAAAAATGACAGGCAATCCGAATCCGGCAATCGCGGCGGAAGGATAATTGATACGAAATCACAGGAGGGTTACATTGATGAAGAATATTTTGTTCGTTGCTTCAGAGTGTGTTCCGTTTATTAAAACCGGCGGACTGGCAGACGTAGTTGGGTCTCTGCCGAAGTATTTCCCCAAAGAGTATTTTGATGTGCGTGTTGTAATCCCGAAATATGCGGGAATCAAAGAACAGTTCAAGAGTCAGATGAGGTATGTCACCAATTTTTATATGGATCTGAACTGGAGACAACAGTATGTGGGAATTTTTGAGATGGAATACGGCGGAATCAAGTTCTATTTCATTGACAATGAGGAACATTTCGGAGGAAGTACCTGCTACAGCGGTATGCCGTGGGATCTGGAAAAATTCGCATATTTCTCGAAAGCAGCGCTGTCCATTCTTCCTGCAGTTGGCTTCCGCCCGGATCTGATTCACTGTCATGACTGGCAGACCGGACTTTTACCTGTATATCTTCATGAGAGATTTCAGGCGGATGAATTTTACCGTGGAATCAAGACGGTTATGACGATTCATAATCTGAAATTCCAGGGTATCTGGGATCGCAAGACGATTCAGAGTATTACGGGACTTTCGGATTACTACTTTACACCGGATAAGCTTGAGTTTAAGAAAGATGCAAACTATCTGAAAGGTGGTTTGGTGTACGCTGATGCCATCACAACAGTAAGCAATACATACGCAAAGGAAATTCAGACACCATTCTATGGAGAAGGGCTTGATGGACTGATGTGTGCCCGTACAAATGATCTCCGCGGTATTGTAAACGGGCTTGATTATGATGAGTATAATCCGGAAACGGATCCTCATATCGCAAAGAATTTTAATGCAAAGAATTTCCGGAAGGAAAAAGTGAAAAATAAAGTGGCACTTCAGCAGGAACTGGGACTTGAAGTGAATCCGAAGACCATGATGATCGGTATTGTTTCCCGTCTGACAGATCAGAAAGGCTTTGACCTGATCAGCTATATGATGGATGAGATGTGCCAGGATTCTGTTCAGTTTGTGATTCTTGGAACAGGTGAGGAACGATACGAAAATATGTTCCGTCATTTTGCATGGAAATATGACAAGAAAGTTTCCGCAAATATTTACTATTCGGAAGCGCTGTCTCACAAGATTTATGCCGGATGTGATGCATTTTTGATGCCTTCACTTTTCGAGCCCTGTGGTTTGTCACAGCTGATGAGTCTGCGTTATGGAACACTCCCGATCGTACGTGAGACCGGCGGACTGAAAGATACCGTTGAACCTTATAACGAGTTTGAGGGAACAGGAACAGGATTCAGTTTCAAGAACTATAATGCACATGAAATGATGGGTACGGTCAGATATGCAGAGCGTATTTATTATGACAGAAAGCGCGAGTGGAATAAGATGGTAGATCGTGCTATGGCACAGGATTATTCCTGGGCAAATTCAGCAAAACAGTATGAAGAAATGTATAACTGGCTGATCGGCTGATCGGCTTTTGGAGTTTTAAACAGGGGACTGCTCATGTAGAGCGGTCCCCTGTTTAAATATCTTTTGACAGCCCTATTTGAATGTGATAAAGTAGGAATATGCCAGCATTCTGATACAGCGTTTCGCTGTCCAAATCCCATTGAAAAGTTCAATAAAATAAAGAAAACAGGTTGACAATCCCAAAAAAGTGTAATACTATGTGTATGTGAAACGAACATTCGTTCGTATAGTAAAGGAGATCGTGATATGGCAAATACCAGCAATCATCAGGAAGAAAAAATGCGCGCTCTTGACGCAGCGCTTGGTCAAATTGAGAAACAGTACGGAAAAGGTGCTGTCATGAAACTGGGTGATTCCAAAGCAAATATGAATGTGGAGACGATTCCTACAGGTTCGCTGAGTCTGGACATTGCTCTTGGCCTCGGCGGTGTGCCAAAGGGAAGAATTATAGAGATCTATGGCCCGGAATCTTCCGGTAAGACTACGGTTGCGCTTCATATGGTGGCAGAAGTGCAGAAAAGAGGAGGTATCGCAGGATTTATTGATGCAGAACATGCGTTGGACCCTGTGTATGCAAGAAATATCGGAGTGGATATTGACAATCTTTATATTTCACAGCCGGATAACGGAGAGCAGGCCCTTGAGATTACAGAGACGCTGGTTCGTTCCGGAGCAGTAGACATTATTATTGTAGACTCTGTAGCTGCACTGGTTCCAAAGGCAGAGATTGATGGTGATATGGGAGATTCTCATGTGGGGCTTCAGGCAAGACTGATGTCTCAGGCACTCAGAAAGCTGACCGCCTGCATCAGCAAGACAAATTGTACGGTAATATTTATCAACCAGCTTCGTGAAAAGGTTGGTGTCATGTTTGGAAATCCTGAGACAACCACAGGG
>JAQYOA010000034.1 GCA_028727605.1 Lachnospiraceae bacterium | reverse complement strand
CCACAATTCCACCAGTGCAAGCTCAATCTCTCTCTCAAGAAGCGCTCTCTTCATCTGCCGAATCAGTTCTCCCGCCACACCTTTCCCACGGTATGCCTCAAGCACCAGCAATCCATCAGGCGTATATAGTTTCCTCCCTCCGGCAAACTGCCGTATCTCATCCTCAAGTTCCGGGTGCGGATAGGTGAATGCAATGTCATCCTGTCCCATAAAGAACCCTACCAGTTCATCGTCATCCTTCGCCGTAAACCCCAGGTAATCCTTTTTCTTAAATTCCCCCATCATTTCATCCGCGATATACTGACCACTGTTTAAATGAGTCTGATATAACGCGATAATCTGCTCCAGATCTTTCTCCTCCACTCTCGAATATGTAATCACTATTTATACTCCCTCTTTTTCTTCTGCCCGAACTGTAAGAACAGTCCGATTAATATAAACATTAAAACAAACAGCAAAAATATGCCGTGACGGTTTCCAAGGGTGAGAGCAGCTCCATATACGATCGGTCCCAGAGTCTGACCGATATTCTCAAACATGGCATAAATCCCCATGGCATTCCCCATACCTGCCTGCTCACATTCTTCAAGCCCCTCAAAATAGGTATACTGACATGTATATGCAAAAGAAATCACAACCGCCAGAATAACCATACCGATCAGGACACTGACGATATTGGGAAACAACACAAACAATGCCATATCAAATGCCATGCACAGGCTTGCCAGCACAATGCTCTTCTTTGCGCCAAGCACTCTCAAAACATACTTGGAGAGCATCGGTCCGATATAGATGACAAACATACCGCAGACCAGATAAATACGCCCAATCTGCACCTCATCCATTCCGTACTGCTCCACATACAGGGGGAAGAAGTATTCCCTGTATGACAGCGACATCATAAACGGTACCAGAATCAGCAGGAAGAATGCAATCACCCGTCGGTTCAGCAGAAATTTTACAATCGGAAATTTCTTTTTATCCGTTTCCGTCTCCTGAGAACCGACAAATCTGAGATTCTTTGCCGGTATTGTCAGAACAAGTCCTCCTGCCATAAACAGCGCACCTGCCAGATATACAATCCGGTAATCCGAAAAAGACAGGATAATGGATCCAAGACCGGCTCCGATGGTAACCCCGGAAAGCACCCCTGCCGACACATCTGCGAAACCGGACTCTACAAGCTCCGAACTGCCTCCCAGAGATGCCATCGTGTTACAAGTCACATACACTGTGCCAAGTCCCATACCAATCAGTAACTTTCCTGCCAGAATTCCCGTGTAGCCCGGAACAAGCAGACAAATCAGGAAACCGATCATCTGACCAAGCAGTCCCATCTGCATGATTCTGCGTATTCCGTATTTTTCGGCAAATCTTCCGCCGCACATGGAAAAAACAGCGGCAGCCATAAGCTGCAGGGACATCGGAAGCGCAATGGCAACTTCCCTTGGCAGAGGGAGGGTATCCGCATAAAGTCTGGAACACAGGATTGCAATGAAAGCATCCTGCATGGCATCTGTCATATACACCAGAAACACCATGACACGGATCGGCATCTGATGCGTAATATCCCATGCATCTCTGGAAAGCTTCCTTCGCTTCTCAAAAAAAGAAAGGACAAAAATGCCTTCCAGCACAAGCATAATCATAACACCACAACTGCAGACCACTGTGATGATATTGCCCGTCACCAGATCCTTTTTCTCCTGTACAGCCTTATCCAGACTGAAACCTACCTCAAGCTCCGCAACGACTTTGCCATTTGTATCTCTGACGGGCAGCAGGGTAAACATCCAGGAACCGTAAGAACTGATCTCACTGACCGAATATGTTTCTCCTGTCTGCAACACCCGCGTATACTCATTGTCCCCATACTCATAAATCGGTTGGCCGCATACCGTAGTGTCCTCGTAATCCATCAGACAGTTAACCGTTTTGCCATCCGTGTCGTACAAGACATAGTAATAATAAGTATTATGAGCATACCCGGCTTCTATTACCTGATCCAGGGCATTCTTTATATTCATGTAGTCAGCTGAATGATAGTCTGAAATCGATTCAATCTGCCTGAGCGCGTCCACATCAATCCGCTGCCTCAGACTCTCCGCAAACACCTGCATATTGTCCATCACCAGCCGGTCATGATTTTCCAGCAATACCGAAATAGACGAATACGATGCAATGGATGCCACAATGACTGATGAAACCACAACGAGAATCATTCTTCCAAAGCCGGACTTATCCGGTATACTCTTAATCACCCGGATACCGAGCAGGATCAAACCTCCTGCCACTGCAATCACTATCGCCGCCAAAAGTCCCCAGAACAAAATCACTCTGTACCGGTATCCGATTGCCGCTTCAGCACATACCTCTGCCGCTTTGCTCACAGAATCCAGATAGAAGAAGTTTTCGTAATCCGTCGCTGTAATCGTCCTACCATCCTCAGAAACACCAAGTGCATACAGCACCGTCTCATTACCATGCAAGAGTTCTGTCTTATCCGGTTCGGATAATGAGAAATGGCAGATTCCCTTAGCGTTAAGATCCGTATAATATACTTCTCCGTCCGCCACCACGATTTTCCACGGAATCTGATTTTCAAAAGCAGCCGGAACCGGCGACCAACTGTTGCTGTCCGGGAAACAGCAGAACACCTCCCCCAGTCTGGTCGTGATCAATACCGTCCTGTTGGCTGCATCATAAGTCGCATCACTCACAAAATACGGACATGGAATACTCTCGATCTTTTCCACCTGCTCCGTCTGTTGCAAGATTCTGTACACATCAATATAACTGCCTTCCGATTTTACAAAATAGACATCATCCCGGTATATCTTTAATTCCAGAATCTCGCCGTACTGCAGCGGAGGCTTCGACCGCTTCGTATCATCAAATTCATATAATACCCTGCGATCCCCCTGACCGATCTTTATAATACGCTCCTTTTGGATCCGGTTGCCCTGCTCGCCCATAATAATATCCGCTATGTAGATATTTCCGTAATCGTCACCGCATACCCGACCGGCATAGAAGAAATCCGCCTTTTCACTTCCGCCGTCAATCTTCCGTACCAGCTTTCTCTCGCCATCCAGAACCACCACAGTCTTTTTGGCTTGATCAATCACATAGGTATTACCGTTCTTCTCCACCACTTCACTGACCGACTCAAAGAAATAGCTGCTCTTAAACGGAGACAGGAATCTCAATTCTCTGTTTCGATATAAGAAAGTAGCCAAAAAACATCCGATCAGGATACAAGTGGCAATCACAGCCAGTTTTCTTTTCCTCATAAGTCTATTCCTTATTACAGAATGTCAAGATTCTTTTTGATGCGCAGGATATTCTGACCATCCCTGTACTCGTACACAACCTCATCCATGCTTTTCTTGACCATATAGATTCCGAGTCCGCCAATCTGGCGCTCTTCTGCGGAAAGTGTGATATCCGGATCCTCCTTCGCCAGCGGATCAAACGGTTTTCCCCGGTCTGTAAAGG
>JAQYOA010000033.1 GCA_028727605.1 Lachnospiraceae bacterium | reverse complement strand
ATCCCGCGTGGATCATTTTCACAGCCTTCGCACCCTGTGTCGCATGGTTTTTGATAAACTGCGCTTCATCAATAATCTCACAGAAAAAAGGCATTTCCCCATACACTGCAATGTCTCTCCGCAGCAAATCGTAGGAAGTAACCAGAATATCCCTCTCTCCGCAATTCTGAATGATTTCTTTTCTTTGTTCCTGGGTACCGGTCACAGTCTGAACCGAAAGAGATGGAGCAAAACGTCCAAATTCACTCTTCCAGTTGTACACAAGAGAAGCCGGAGCTACGATCAGTGTGCGCTTATTCTCGCCTTCTTTTGCCTCCTCCATCTCCGAGAGAAGAAATGCGATCATCTGAATTGTTTTCCCAAGGCCCATATCGTCCGCCAGAATTCCGCCAAACCCGTTGGCACAAAGAGTTTTTATCCACAAAAATCCTGTTTTCTGGTATTCCCGAAGTTCTGCCGTAAGATGGGAAGGAAATTCAAAATCATTGTCCTCCGCCGTCTTCATGTTGCGCACCAGTGCCCGAAAGTCTCTGTTCTTGGAGACCGGAAGATGAAGTCCCTCTTTTAATCGCGTATCCAGATACATAGCGCGATATTTGGGCACAGATACGGTACCGGAGCGCAGGCGCGCCTCCGTCAGCTGCAGCCCGTCTCTCAATTCCGTGAGTACACGAATGCCGTCATCATCCATATCCACAAATTCGCCGCTTTTTAGACGAAAATATTTCTTTTTCCTGTCATACTTTGAGAGGATGGTGGATAACTCCTCCATGGAAAATCCTCCGGAATTCAAATTCAGTTCCAGCAGATCTCCCGATAAAGACACTCCGATCGATACTTTTGGCGAAGGAAGTATCCTGATTGCTTTCATTTTTTCCGAAACGTAAACCTCTCCCAGCTGACGCAAATCCTCAATTCCGTTGCTCAGGAGTTCGTACATTTCATCCGCTCCCTGCAGAACCATCTGTTTTTTCCGGCTGTCATAGGCACTGAAATAGGAACGCACCAGCTGGTTGGCAGCCATCTCCTTTTTCACATCCCTGGCCTTTGCCAGCTGCCAGATATTATTGGCGTCTGCAAATACATTGTATCTTTTTTCTCCGTATACAGCCAATAGTTCACAGCTGATCATATCCTGCTGGGGCGCATCCAGATAAATCTGAAACTTCACTTCCGGCGGCAGATAAACCGCCGTCTCCAGTTCTTCTTTCTCCACAGTAAAACGCTTTTCCAGAAGAGGAAGGAGCTCCTGACAAAAAGCCGGTAAATCATCCTTTGCAATGACACAGACTCCATCCGGTCTGCGAAGCATATATTCCAGAAAATCACTGACTTCTTCCAGTTCCTCTCTCGGAACCCGGTAAACAATGCCCCGCTCAAAGAAATAAAAATACCGCCTGGAAGACACCATCAGATTCAGTTCCATTTTTACCGTGATCGCCGTATCTTTCTTCCGGATCGTTACCAGAAAATCCGGCGCCTGATGGATGCACTTCCATTTTGGGGTATCATCTTCAAAGGTATGGAGGTAGAATTCCTGCTCGCCCAACGCTTCGAAAAATTCATCCATATTCAGAAGATTCAGTTCCATTTCCCGATCATCCAGATAGGAAGCATAGTATCCGGCCGCGCTCCGATAACAGTGTTTATTTTCCTCCATGGCTCTTGCAAGGAAGGAAACCATCGGTCTCGAATCCTCACAAAACGCGTCAATGCAGTGAAGAAAGGACAGCTGTGTTCCGTAGGAAACCGTCTCCATATTGCGGACTGCGGCAACCATCTTTGAGATGCTTTTTAACACATACATTCTGGTAATTCCGATTTTAAACTCTACCTTCATTGTGTTTCCGTACAATTCCATGTAGACTTCCAGACGTACCTGTCCTGCTTTTACCTTTGGCAGGTATACCGCCTTCTCTCTCATCGCATATCTGGAAAGCAATTCCGAAAATCCCTGGCTGGTCTTTGGTTCTTCCTTTTGCCTGTTTTTTTGCTGGGAATGTGCCTTTCCTGGAACCAGGGAAGTACCCTTTTTCACTCCCATCTCGGCAAGCAGCTTTTCCAGGGCACTCTCTTCCCTGTTTCTGGAGATCTCGGCTTCCATCTTTCTCCTGGAATCTCTCCTCCAGTCAATATACGCCAGCAGGACGGCAACGCAATGTTTGCACAGTCCCCAGTACTGTTCATGGGCCGGACATTCACATTCATCGTCCACAATCTCCGATTGATTTTCATCCAC
Source organism: Lachnospiraceae bacterium (assembly GCA_028727605.1). Lineage (GTDB taxonomy): Bacteria > Bacillota > Clostridia > Lachnospirales > Lachnospiraceae > Fusicatenibacter. Next base: position 998 of record JAQYOA010000033.1, on the reverse strand, counting down.
ATGGATGCAAACCTGATAATAGTTATTTCCGCTGCCTTTTACCACTGCACGGATTTCCCAAATGGCATCCCCGTACTCATCCTCTATCTCATCCACTGATAGTTCCCGTACTTTTTTCTCCAGATAAATATTCAGCCCCCGGCTGTAAGTGGTAGTATTTGTTTCATTCTTGATATCTGATTTGGTAATCATCCGTGCAGATCCTTTCTCTGTACTTTTTCCCTGATACCCTTATACCACTTTTTTACCCTTTTTGCAAAACATAAATGAGGCACCGCAACAGTAATTCCGTCTGCGGCGCCTCTTCTATGACTTGATCTATTCTTTTTCTATTTTATTCTTTGCAAATCTCATCGATCCATGCAAATAGTTCCTCCAGATCATAATCGCCGCTGTGAGGAAGGCCCCAGGGAAGATGATAGTCCACCTTCACGCCCTGCTCCAGAAGCTTTAGATTCAGCATTGCAGAAATTGCAAGAGAGGTATCCCGGTCACAGCTTCCGTGTCGGATCCGAAAATGACCGGCTTTCTTTGCGTTTTCATCCCCGATATAGTTCATCGGATTTAACATGCGGATCACTTTTTCATCGGCCATCAGAGACGGCACCGAACTGTTTGCCAGACTGTATTCTGTAAAATGCATCCGATCTGTTTTTTCGTCTCCGAATTCATCATTTTCCGGACTTTCCAGATCCAGTGCATCAAAGGCGGGAGCATTTTTCATCCTGGTGATATCCGTTACATAAGCAGAAAAATCAATGTCTGTTACCTTCCCCTGTTCCATGGTCAGATAAGATTTATTCGAAAGATCTTCTCCCTCTTCCAGTGCGCGTGAGGCAGAAGCGATCACCTGTTTTTTCACATACGAAAGAAAAGAACCCTCTCCGTTTTCATCCAGTGTCAGACGATTTCCATCCTCATCTGCCAGCTGCAGGCTATTTACATAGGCAGGGAAAAGCTTTGCTTCCTCCCTTGATACCCGCTGCTCCTCCTCCGAC
>JAQYOA010000032.1 GCA_028727605.1 Lachnospiraceae bacterium | reverse complement strand
ACTTCAAGAAGCTGCTGAAGCCAGATCAGCAGCTGTTCCTCTGAGAATCGGATATTCTGTTTGCAATAATATTCCAGATCATGACCGGAAATATAGTCAATCACCGTATAAATCTGATCCCCGATCTGCAAAAAATCATAGACCTGCGGCAGGTATTGATGGTGAAGGTTTTTCAGAATGTCCACTTCGATTCTCGAATCGACGATGTCCCTGCAGTGATCCTTCACCTTCTTTACCACAACCTGTTTCTGCAGATTCTCATGATACGCCAGATAAATCTCCCCGATTCCACCATGACCGAGGGGTTTTATTACGCGATAGGGGTATGGAAGTACGTTATTATTCATAGTGTGTACCTGCCTGATATACAAACTGCCTGGAAAGGTACGCTCCCTTTTCAGGCAATTCTTTTTACAACCAATGTTTCATGCCTTCTTCTGTCAGCATATATGGGGTAAATGCTCTGGAAATTCCACCTTTGATCACACTCTCATCTGCATATGCCAGCAACAGAGGCGTTCCGATCTGCAGTTCTTCCTGCCGGACCGTACATAACATTTTCAGGGTTTCTCCTCTCGAAGACTGAAAACGAACATTACAGCATCCCGGATATTCCATATTTGCAAAAATCTCTGCCACATTTCCTTCTAACACCTGAAATTGTCCGTTTTTTAATGCCCGGATGTTTTCCTGATATCCTTTTTTCTTCCAGATGGTGCCAAATGCCAGTGCAAATGCTGCAATTCCGATTGCAAGTGCCACAATTCCACCGACACTGTACGCACTCATAGAGAAGATGCCGGCCACACACAATATGCTGCTGAGCCCTTTATATACTTTGATATTACCCTGAAATATTCTTTCAAAATACCGACCGATCCACTCTTTTTCGTGTGTATCCGGTCTCCGAAAGCCTGTTAATTCCTCAATTTTTTTCATGTTCGTCATACATTTTCTGAATTCTGTTAATAAACTCCTCTCGTTCTTCATCTTCGTAGCCTCGATAAAAAATCTGATCGATATCGCTGTGATTAAATAAAAACTGGGTTCCCTCTCCCATATTTCCTTCCGGATACATCACTCCTATATAATCATAGTCCACATGCTCCGTCTCATTGGTCTGACCAACGCCAAAGATCATAAGTTTTTTTTCTGCATTCTTTAAAAGCACAACGGTTCCAATAGGAAGTAATTCTGAAAATTTCATATCTGTCTCCTTTACATTTTACCAGCAATTCTCAGCAATCAGGCGGGTGCAAAGCTCCTTCCGAAAGACTTCCACCAGCCACCAATCGCATCCCCTGCTCTTTTTGCTGTCGCCCCTACATTTTTAACGATTTCACCCGCTTTGTCAATTACAGCTTTTCCGGTATCCAACACAAAATCTGAAGTGGCTTCCGCAAAATTCTTTCCGGTCAACTGTTCTGTAACCTTATCAATTCCCCATGTCGCTGCCACCACTGCTCCACCGATCACCACAGCCGGAGCTCCGACTCCCAGTGCGGCACATGTTGCCCCTATAGCTGCTTTAAGAGCAATTCCTTCGCCAATCTTAATTGTGGTTTCTCCTATCGTTTCTGCCAGTTTCCGTCCGAATGTGGCATTCTCTTCGTCCGTAAAATTATCATAGGCACTAAGAATTCCTGTCATTGCATACCCAGCCCATTTTGCTCCGACTGCAATTTTATCGCCCACCGTTTTTGCATTGGAAAATTTCAGCTTTTTCAACTCATCTCCGATCGCACCAAATAAAGTTTTCGATGATGCATTCGTAATCGCCTGATCGAATCCGAATAATGTTCTCCAATCAAAAGAAGGTTTTGACACCGCTTTTCCTATTTTTTCTACTAAAGACAGGATATTTTTTCCTGCTTTTAAACCATTCTTCACAGATTTTCCACCGGTGATCAGTTCGCCAATAACCGCCACCGTAGCACCGGCAATTCCAAACTGTCCTGCTAATTTCCAGGTATCACTCCAGCTCCAGAGTGATTTTTTCTCCGGTTTTTCCTCTTTTTCCTGCATTGTTCCGGAGGTGTCCTTTTTTTGTGTGGATTCTCCTTTTATAACAGCCGCACCTAACTTTTTCTCTGTGTTCTGATACTGCTGCGAGACACTTTGTAGTGCGGCTGACAGACCACTTGTCCGGCTCTGCATCGTCCCTATGTAAGCAGAATAATCATTCAGTTTTGCCTTGATCTGGCTGCGCGAGGATATCTGCCAGCTCAGATTATGGTTTACATAAGACACTTCTTCTGAAATATTCTGAAGTTCTTTTGCTACCTTTTCCAGCTGTTGCCGCTGCTGTTCCAGGTATTCTGTATTTACACGTATTTTACTCATATCTTATTCCATTTTCCAAATCATCCGATGTTTTCGCCTACCTCATCAAGATCTCGTGCAAGCACGGATTTTGACTCATTACCCACATACAGTTTCTGCGGACTCTGTAAAACATCTGCAGAGTCCGCAGGACTTTTATTAATCCAGTGTACTTGCCGGCAGTTCGTTGGCAGCATTCATCGCTGTGGTCTCTGCTCTTTCGTATTCATCTGCCATGTTGTTCAGATCGTTTACATGTTCCATGATCATACGGTT
>JAQYOA010000031.1 GCA_028727605.1 Lachnospiraceae bacterium | reverse complement strand
AATGCAAAAATATAAAAAGAAAGGGGAAAACAGCTATGGCAAACAGATATACACCAGGCAATGAACAGCGCAGGCAGCAGGTGCAGGAACTGACAAAACAGCTGGAAGAAGGTACGAAGGCTGTATTTGAGTCGGCCCGCTACGAGGAGTACCTGCGTGTTATGAGTAAATTTCCTAAGTATTCTGTACGGAATACGATCCTCATTGCCATGCAGAGACCGGATGCTTCTCTGGTGGCAGGCTATTCTGCCTGGCAGACGAATTTTGGCAGACAGGTAAATAAAGGGGAACATGCCATCAAGATTCTTGCACCGATGACTTATACCGCAACAAGAGAACGTGACATGATCAATCCGGATACACAGCAGCCTATGATCGATGAATCGGGCAGGGTAATGAAGGAACAGGTAGAGGTGACCATTCCATCTTTTAAGGTAACTAATGTTTTTGACGTAAAGCAGACATCAGGACGTCCGCTTCCTACCATTGTGGATGATCTGGAAGGTTCTGTCCAGGGCTATCGTGATTTTATGGAAGCCTTACGAAGAGTGTCACCAGTACCGATTCGGTTTGAGGAGATGGAGGGAAAAGACGGATTCTATCATCAGGTAGAACAGAGAATTGCTATCAATGATGATTTAAGTGAACGACAGACAATGGCAGCAATGATTCATGAAATCGCACATGCAAAGCTTCACGCACTGGATCCGGATAATTTAAAAGAATCTGCTAAGACCAGAGGAAAAGACCAGAGAACCATGGAGGTTGAAGCGGAGTCGATCAGCTTTGTTGTGAATTCACATTTTGGTATTGATACAAGTGCGAATTCGCTGGGATATGTTGCTTCCTGGTCAAAGAATAAAGAACTTCCGGAACTGCATGCATCACTGCAGGTAATTAAGGATACGGCAGCTGAAATGATCGATAGTATTGAAATGGAGCTTATGGAGATCCGTCACGTATATGTGGAAAAGAGTGAAGCACTGGAAGCATTTGATCAGGGGGAATATGTATTTGATTCACCGGAAAGGGGAATGATGGTTCCGGCAAGACGAAGTGATATTTCCGATGCAGATGAAGGAACATTCTTCCGTATGCAGCGGGAAGAGTGGAAAAACTATAAAAATGTTCAGGCAGAAATGGATCTGGTTCCTGCGGTTACCAGCATCAAAGAAGCCAGACTATTACTCATGCAGGAAAATAGTTTTGGAATCTATCAGGTGAATCCTGAAACCAAAGGCCGCGAGTATGAATACATGAACTTTCAATTTGTAGAAAGTCATAACTTATCAGTGGATCATGGTGATTATAGTCTGATCTATACCGGAAGCCTGCAGGAAGGTGATACGCTGGATCTGCTTTTTGAACGCTTTAACATTGAACGACCGGAAGATTTCCGTGGGCATTCTTTATCTATCAGTGACATTGTAGTTATGAACAGAGAAGGGGAAGTGAAAGCATATTTCGTGGATAGTTTTGGTTTTCAAGAAGTGCCTGAATTCCTGGAAGGAATGCTGATGCCGGATGTTTCTCTTGAGCAGGCAGTTTTTCGAATCGCTGATCGTTATATTGAAATGCACCAGACAGATGGGGGATATGATTACTCCGTTTACGATGCAGAGTACAAACTTCTGGACGGCGGGCTGTATGAAAGTGATATCGGCATCATTACGGCAGCAAGAGATGTTGCAGCGGATCTGAAAGAACCGGTATTTAATACGGAGACCGAACAGTATGAGCGCAGGGCAATTCAGGGGGAGGTTTCTGCAGGTGACAGATTATATCGATTGCTTGCATCGGAACAGGCTTCCTTTATGGAACAGGCAGAGAAGGCTAATCAGATTATTTCGACGCAGACACAGGACAGAAAATATCAGCCGCTTCGAAAAGTAGAGGAACTGAAAGAAAGCAATTACAATATGATCGATGAAGTTTTGAACAACGGATTTGGTGATGAAGAAAAAAGAGAAGTATTGCGTCAGTCTGCAGAGCAGTACCAGCAGGCAACGAATGCATCGCTTTCATTTTTTGCGGCTGCCTGTGAAGAATACCATGATATGGGGCCATGTTATGAAACGATTTCTCTTTCGGAAGCTGTGGAAAGATACAAAGAAATTTTAGATGATCCGAGAATGAAGCATATGGGTAATGGGCTGGGAGTGGTACTTCACGACCCTGCTCTTCCGGATTATTCGGAGTCAGAGCTGACGTTGATAAAGGGTCAGACAATTCTTGGATCAAATCTTGATCTGGTAGAAACATTTCTGCTTCATCCGCTTGTGCAGGAAGCACTGATCGAACTGAGGGAATCATTCTCGGGATTTGCTTATGAACCGCCGATGTCTGTTCTGAAGGCAGTCTATCCGGAAAATATGACAGCGCAGGAGATGGCGACAAGTCTGGTCAACCTGGCAGAAGGCTTTGATCTATATGATTTCAGGGACAGAGTCGATCATCCGGAACAGCTGCAGGAAGAAGTAACGACTGCGATTTCTGCAGGTAGAGGAATGGAGTATGCACCGTTTTTGAACGATGTAATTGAGGAATCACCAATGCTTCGTTCTCAGGCAAAAATTCTTCTGGAAAGGCTTCGTACCTTTACTCCAGAACCAGGAAAAACAGTCGAGGAAGAAAATAATATGGAGCTTTCTGTTGTAACATCAACAGCAGAACAGGAAGCTCAGCAGAAAGAATATACAGCTGAAAAAGTTGAAGTACCTGAGAACTCGGTTGAAAAAACAAAAGCTACGAAGACGAAAGGCAAAGAAACGGATGCAGAAAAGAAACCAAAAAAGAAAGAATCTATCCATAAACGCTTGAAAGATAATAACGAAAAACTGGAAAAACGGCAGGGAAAAGAAAAACCACAGAAGGGAGTTGAGTTATCTTGATCATGTTAACAGAAGAACAGAAAGCATTATTAAATTGTTACCAGGGCGGCAGATATAAAGTGATTCGGCAGTTAAAGGAAGGCATTGAAATTCTGAAGGAGGAGCATGAGGATGTAGAGATGATTGAAGATATGGAAGCGGTTGTTACATTCCTGCGGGGATGCAGCAATCGAATGTTCTTCCTGATGAAAAAAACCGTAGTGCTGGATCCTGAGACAGAAGGTGAAGAGATTGACATGGAGAGAACTGACGGATAAAGAGAAGAGACTGATCCGTATGTCCGTGCAGAAGAAATGTGCCTGTTATGATCCGTATTATGGCTGTCTTCCACTGGATGGCGACTGCTATATGACAAAAATCGGATTTACTAACAGCAGTCTGTGCAGGTACTATGAAAAAGTGGTTTTGCCGGATGAGCCTGATATTATGGTATTACTATCCTATGATCGAGGAAAAATGAGGTTATGCAAGATCTGTGGCAGAAAATTTGTTATGAATGGAAACAGACAGTATTGCTCTGATTATTGCTCACTACTTGCACGAAGAAATGCTACAGCGAGAAGGATGCGAAAAGCACGTAAAAAAAGGGATGCAATGTGACGTTTTCGGCCTCTGGAAAGCCTGTATTTATAGGCATTCCAGAGGCTGTTTTTGTGTTAGCCGATAATTTTATCACAGAAGCCGGAAAACGAGGGTGAAAGCGTCACATTTTTCGAGGCGTACTGTAATTCAGCATTGCTAAGAATCGGGGACACTTTCTATTAGGGGCGCAATATATTTTTCAAATTTATCGGAATAACGGAGGCTATTTCTCAAAATTCGACATTTTCTAATATGCAAAAAGCATGTATAATAAAGCTAATTAATGAACAATAATCGGAATTGGGAGAGAGGTATGAGAAAGAATATTGCTAATATAATGAAACTGGTAATGTTGATATTAACTATAGGTATATGTCAGTCTCCTGTATTTGCTGAAGACTCAAATATCATTCCAGGTGTTGAATATGAGCTACAGAAAGGCGCAGACTACAAATTGCCAGAAGGTGAAGTGACTACTCGTGTTCCAGATAGATTCTTTATCGATGGAGATATTGAATCAATTAATGAAGAGAATGGAGTTACCACATATGCTGTTAAATCAGGAAACCTCTCTATTCAGTTAAATTCTGATAATGGATGTTACGTGTATGATAAAGAAGTTGAAGACAATACAAAATGGCATATAGTATCAGATTCCAACAAAAATGTACATACTAGCACATTAGATA
>JAQYOA010000030.1 GCA_028727605.1 Lachnospiraceae bacterium | reverse complement strand
TACATTCCATAGAAGTTATCCGTAATCACTGCATCAAATTCGTGCTTGCGGTCATAAAAGTCCAGACAGATATAGGGTACCTTGATATTACGTTCAATCAGGGACAGATAATCGGAAGATAACATGCCGATAATGATCAGTCCGTCAATCTTCTCCTCCTGAAGGAGCTTCGGAAGGATCATTTCCTTTTCATTCTGCATGGAAAGCACCTCAAGAAGCGTAAAGCATTCCTTCGATACCGCCTTCGTTGCCACGGACTGATACATCTGCCAGTAAAAGGACTGTGTCTGGTCAAAATAAATCTCTGAAATTAAAACCCCGATATTATATGTCCGCTTATTACTGCTTAATCTTGCTGCCGTCGGTGTCTGATAGCCCATTTCCTTGGCGAGCTGCTTGATTCTTGCCCGCATTTCTTCGCTAACCCCTTTTTGGTCAGAAAGCGCCTTGGAAACAGTTACCGTGCTCACATTCACGATTGCAGCAATATCTGCCAGTTTCACTGTTTTTGCCATTACTTTTGCCATCCCTCTTCAGAATTTATCTGCCTGTCCTTATGCTTTCACCACATGGATCAGACGTGCTTTGTAATCACCCCAGAGATTCTGTACCAGATATCCGGCCTTCATCAGTACATCACCGGTATAGGTTCCTTCTTCTCCCTCAATCTGATACAGCTTCTCAGGATCAAGTCCCTTGAAGAAAATTCTTCTGCTGTGATAATTCGGACGATTCATGACCTGTACATAGGTAAAGAGTGCTTCTTCCTTATCCTTGCGTACAACACCATAGCAGTCAAACATATGATTCCGGCTGTAGGATGCAATTCGGTAATAATCACCTTCCCGGACGAGATCGTTATATTTGTGATACATCGCAACCTGTTCCGGAATCTGTGCCCGATCTTCCGGAGAAATCTTTGTGATATCCAGTTCATAACCGAACGTACCTGCCAGTGCCACATGTCCTCTGGTCTCAAAAGGTGTTGTCCTTCCCACTGCATGGTTCGGACAGTCGCTCACATGTGCACCCATAGCAGAGATCGGATAAATCATCGCTGTTCCTTCCTGAATCCGCAGTCTCTCCACCGCATCCGTATCATCGGAACACCAGATCTGGGGGCTGTAATAAAGCATACCGGGATCAAACCTTGCTCCGCCTCCGGAGCAGTTTTCCAACAGAAGATCCGGGAATTCCGTTACCAGCCGCTCCTGCATCTCATACAGACCGAGCACATAGCGGTGAAACAGTTCCTGCTGACGATCCGGCTCCAGTTTGGCACTTCCAAGATTGGAAAGCTGACGATTCATATCCCACTTTACATACGCAATCGGTGCGCTGCGAAGTATTTTGGCAACACATTCATAAGCGTAGTCCCGTACCTCTTTTCTGGACAGGTCCAGAACATACTGTGCACGGCTCTGCGTGTTTTCTCTTCCCTGAATCTGAATTGCCCAGTCGGGATGTCTGCGATACAGATTGGAATCCGGAGAAATCATTTCCGGTTCAAACCAGATGCCGAACTGCAGCCCGATTTCATTTACCTGTCTTACAAGTTCTGCGAGACCCCCTGTGATCTTCTCCTCATTTACCTCCCAGTCGCCAAGGGAGCTGTCGTCCAGATTTCTTTTTCCGAACCAGCCGTCATCCATAACCAGCATTTCGATTCCGTTTGCCTTCGCCTCTCTGGCTATCGCAAGCAGCTTCTCTGTATTGAAATCAAAATAGGTTGCCTCCCAGTTATTAATGAGCACCGGACGGCTTTTATACTTGTACGGACTGCGGATCATATGGTTCCTGTAAAAATCATGGAAGGAACGCGTCATTTTTCCCAAGCCTTCGGAAGAATACACCATCACTGCCTCCGGGGCAACGAAGGTTTCGCCGGGAGCTAACTTCCAGCAGAATTCTTCTGAATGAATTCCCATCACCATACGGATCTGATGAAATTGCGTCAATTCCGCCTGAGCAATGAAATTGCCGGAATACACAAAATTCATGGCATACACTTCTCCGTGTTCCTGTGTCGTATCCGGAGTTACCAATGCAAGGAAGGGATGTTCCTGATGCCCGGACTCCCCTTTAAAAGACGAAACCATTTGCTTTCCGTAGCCGATGCTTCTTCTCTGAATATGGCGCTCTCTCGCCCAGGATCCATGGAGCGTAATCATCTCAAAATCCCGATGATCCATATCCAGACAGGCACTGTAGACCTTCTCCAGCCGCAGATTTTCCCTGCCCTGATTGCTGATCTTCACGCTTCTTGTGATGACATCCTCCGCAGCAAACACGGAATACATCAGCTCTGCTTCCAGACCGAGAATTTCATCTCTGCAGACAATCCGGAGTGTTTCAACCTCATCTTCACTTCCAAAGGATGCCGGAAGCCCGGGCAGTCCCGGTTTTCCTTTTTCAATTACATGGGAAACATACAGAAGTTCCGCGCCCATGCATCCCTGCTCATTTCTCACATTCAGACAGCTCTCCCGGTAATCACCGATTCCTCCCGTCGGATACTCCATAGGAAAAAAATCCAGAAAAGAAGACTTTTCCCTCTTATTTACAGACGGAGTAAACGGTGCCTCCTGCATCCGCAGACGGTACGCACCTCCAAACTGTTTTATTTTTTTCCCGTAGTAGACATGTCCCAGATAACCTTCCGGTGTCAGTCCCATCAGATACGTGGTATGATCCGTATCAAGCTTAAACATTCTGCCGTTGTCGTCGTAATGAATTCCCACTTTTTCTCCTCCTGCCTGTTTTTGCAATGATTTCTCGTTCCTTTTAAAATTACGTTATTTTAACTTTATAAATATCTTTATTTAACCTTATCATACCATGACAGAGACAAAAGTCAATTTCTTTTTGCAGGAATTTTCTCCCTCAAACTTTTCAGACGCTTCAGCGCTTCCAAAAGTGTCTCGTCTTTTTTGGCAAAGTGCATCCGAATCAGGTGATTGACCGGTTCTTTGAAAAAGCTGGAACCCGGCACGGCGCCTACACCCACTTCTCTGGCCAGCAGTTCGCAGAATTCCTGATCGTTTTCATATCCGAACTCAGAAATATCCAGCAGAACATAGTAAGCGCCCTGAGGATCGGTATGCGCCAGCTGCAGTTCATCCAGGCCTTTTAAGAACAGCTCTTTTTTGTGCGTATATTTTTCCAGAAGATCATCGTAGTAAGACTGTTCAAACTTCAATCCGGGAATGACAGCCTCCTGCAGCGGAGCCGCGGCGCCTACCGTCAGAAAATCATGGACTTTTTTGATGCGCTCGGTGATTTCCGGCGGTGCGATGGTATAGCCAAGGCGCCATCCGGTGATGGAGTAGGTCTTTGACAGAGAAGAACAGGAAATCGTTCTCTCCCACATATCCGGAAGGGAGGCAAAATAGGTGTGCCGGTACGGCGCGTATACAATGTGTTCATACACTTCATCCGTGATCACATAGGTATCATACTTTTTCGCCAGATACGCGATTGTCTCCAGCTCTTCCCTTGAAAATACTTTTCCGCAGGGGTTGGACGGATTGCACAGGATCAGCGCCTTTGGCTGCTGCCGGAAAGCGTCTTCGAGCACTTCCGGATCAAAATCAAAGGCCGGAGGTTTTAAGGGTACGTAGATCGGCTCCGCTCCGGACAGAATCGTGTCCGCTCCGTAATTTTCATAAAACGGGGAGAAAACAATCACTTTGTCACCGGGATTTGCCACGGTCATCATCGCTGCCATCATTGCCTCGGTGCTTCCGCAGGTGACAACGATTTCTCTCTCGGGATCAACCGGATGCCCCATATAGCGGGACTGCTTCCCGGCCAGTGCCTCCCGGAAGTTCTGCGCTCCCCAGGTAATGGAATACTGGTGAAAATCTTCCCCTGCAACCTGTGAGAGTCGCTCCAGAATCGCCGCCGGCGGTTCAAAATCCGGAAAGCCCTGAGACAGGTTCACTGCTCCATACTGATTGGAAATACGAGTCATACGCCGGATTACGGAATCTGTAAAACCGGCTGTGCGGCTGGATAATTCTTTCATATTCTTGTTCCTCCTCTGCAAGTTTTACTCACTTTAGCATATCACAGCAGTGCACAATCCACAAAATAAATTTGTATCTGTTTTTTTGGTAAATAATAGGTAAAATCTATAAATTGTCCCATTTTTGCCCAAAATCGTCTCTGTTCACTTTTGCGGTTCTCTGGTATCATAACGATATCATGATAGATCGCAGAAAGGAGCATATGCTATGTCACAATTTGTCAAATTGATTCCCGAAGCTCTGACACCGCTCAGAGAAATGAATCCGATGCTGATGTCCTACAATGTGGAATTCGCGGAAGTTACCGGAGGCACGTTCTGGAAAGCCTACACTCCGGAACAGATCGCAGGTACCGAAGAATTCCATGTGGAACCCACTTCCGAGGGAATCGCTGCCATGTACAAAGATCTGATGCAGGTGTACCCGCCCATCGACCTGTACAACGAGAAGCTGCGCAGTCTTGCAAGAGAACTCGGACCGGTATGGGTTCGCGTTTCCGGCACCTGGGCAACCAAAACCTATTACGATTTTGACGGAACCACAAACGGCAAGGTTCCGGAAGGTTACCTGAATGTTCTCACAAAGGAACAGTGGATCGGCGTTCTGGATTTCGTAAAAGCCATCGGAGCTAAACTGATGGTTTCCGTTGCCAACTGCCCGGGCCTTCACTCCGCTGAGGAGCCGTGGCATCCGGCAGAGGCTGAAAAGCTGTTCTCCCTGAGCCGCGAATACGGCGTTCCGATCAGCGCTGCCGAGTTTGCCAACGAGCCGAATATGATGGAAGATACCGGTTTCCCGAAAGGCTATACACCCGCTCACTACCGCCGTGACCAGGATCTGTTCTTCGCCTGGCTCCGCGAAAACTATCCGGAGTGTATCTCCGTAGGTCCAAGCAGCACCGGCGGAGACAATCTCTCCTTTGGCAGAGAGTCTTCGGACAAAGCAGGCGGCGTCGAGCAGCTCGCACACAATACCTGCGGCTGTGATGATCTGATGGACGGAACGGTTGTGCCGCTGGAGGTCTTCAGCTATCACTATTACAACGGTGTTTCCGACCGTCTCGCTTCGGTGATGCCAAGCGGTCACTGGTCCGCAGCGGAAGCCATCACAGAGCCTTATCTGGATACCGCACTGAAATTCTGCCGTACTTATCTGCCATTCCGTGACAAATATGTTCCCGGCGGAGAGATCTGGGTTACCGAGTCCGGTGATGCCGGCGGCGGCGGAGACACCTGGGCTTCCACTTATCTGGATGTGTTCCGTACCTTAAATGAGCTGGGCGGATTTGCCTCCCTTACAAACGGTGTGATTTTCCACAATACCCTGGCTTCCTCCGATTACGGATTCCTTGCCCGCCAGGTTTTTGATCCCCGTCCCAACTATTTCGCAGTATTGCTGTGGAACCGTCTGATGGGCACCACCGTTTACGATACGAAAGAGCCGATCCGTGAGGGCGCTCATGTCTTTGCTCATTCCCGCAAAGATCAGGAAGAAGGCGTTGTCTATCTGATCCTCAACAATTCCCTGACGGAATCCACCACCGTGGAGCTGCCAAAGAAAGCAAAACGCTACACGCTGGCAGGAGAAGGCGGCAATGTACGTGCATCCGTTATGACTCTGAACGGAAAGCCACTGGTTCTGAACGAGGACAATACTCTGCCGGAGCTTACTCCCGTTGACCAGGCTCCCGGAATGATCGAGCTGGCACCTGCCACCTGTACGTTCCTGGTACTGTAAAACTGTTTCAGGCCACCCTTT
>JAQYOA010000029.1 GCA_028727605.1 Lachnospiraceae bacterium | reverse complement strand
CATTGAACGAGTTGATATTTATGAGCAAGAGCAGCCGGATGGCCGGATTTTAAAGCACATTAGATTCAGATTTCCTGTCTACTTTAATGGAAAGGAGATAGAGGAATTGAGTTGGGACGATGAAACAACAGTCGAGACGGTGGTCTTGCTTTCTAAGGGAGAAATCGACTCCAAGAAGGTGCGGGTGGAATTCTCTTTGGAGGATATGGATACCTCCGGCTTCCAGCAGGGAGCAACCTATCAGCAGATCAAGGATCGTGTGCTGGAGCAGGCCGGTTTGAAGGTATCTTCCCTGTATATCGCACAGGTGAAGCAGAAGTGCGGAATCATTGAGCGTGAGAATTACAACAAGGCGAAGTCTGAAAACGCTAAACAGCCCCCATGCCCGTTGGAGAAAGAGAAAGCGATTATGGAGGCTTTAAGGTTCTTTGGGATGATTTGAGGTGACGAATATGGGGCGCTTAACTTCTTGCGAGTTCAACATGGATACTGCCTGTGTAGAACTGAAATTCGCAAATGGTAGCATGATTTCCATTGAGACCATTGCTGTTGAGAACGAGGTTGCCGATAATATGTATCAGCAGTCAGAACTTGACTGGCTGATATACAACAAACCGCTTGAATATGCACAGTTGGCACTTGCCGGTGACTTAGAGTGGTATGTTCAAGGCTCATTGGAACATCGTCTGATGGATTGAGAATAACTGTAGCACAGCCTACTGGTCAGATAATCAGTAGGCTGTGTTTTTATGAGATTCAAATATTGCTTCATCAATTGAATAATAACAAAAATGAGGTTTGCCCCACAATCTAGGGAAAACCTCAACTTTTACTAAAATTCTGTTATGCAGTGGAGTTCACGTATGAAACTCCACGGGCTACGGACATCGCAAGTTTCCGTAGCGCACCGTCTGAATTATAAGTCATGCAGGAGGGAAATGCAAGGATTTTCTTGCGGGCAACTGTTGCAAAAAAAGCAACAGTTGGGGGTGTTAGGTCCTGGAAATTCGAGACCGTTTCAAAGTTTGTGTAAACGCGAAAAACTGATTGTAAGATCTGTCATTAGTTACTGAAGGTCAAAGCCATTTTTAGGGCTTTGACCTTTGCTTGTATTATAATGCAGATTCCGGGCATGTCAAGTAAAGCTGCTTATGCAGCCCTCTTTCCAGGTTTCGGCTTATACTCCCTATGTAAAATTAAATAACGGTATAGAAATGCCTATAAAAAACTTTTAATCCATATTATTTCTGAGTCGTTTGTTCCTTGTAGTTTTCTCCCCAGGTCCACATAGCATCGAGAATGGGTTTTAGGCTGTACCCTAATTCGGTTAATGTATATTCCACACGGGGCGGCACTTCTGCGTAGACTTTTCGGTTTACCAGTCCGCTTGCCTCCATATCCCGAAGCTGGGCAGTCAGAACCTTTTGAGATACATGACCAATGGATTTCTTTAATTCACCAAAACGTTTGGTGCCGGGCATCAAATCACGGAGAATCAATACTTTCCATTTATCTCCGATCAGAGTTAAGGTTGTTTCCACCGGGCAGGCCGGCAGATCTTTTTCCAAAGAAGCTGTCATTTTCTGTTCTTCCATTGTATGTATTACCTCCAATAGTTTCTTTTTGGTAACTACGGCACAATATTGTGCTTACTTTACGAAGTATCCTTACAGCGCTATTATAATATCAGTGAAAGAAAAAAGCAATCTTTCCAAAGAAAGCATTCAGGAGGTAATTATCATGAATAAAGTTGTTGAATTTTTGCAGGCAAATCCTGTCCAGTATCTTGCTACCGTGGGTCGTGATGGCAAGGCTAAATGCCGTCCCTTCATGTTCTGCTTTGAGCAGGACGGAAAGCTGTGGTTCTGCACCAACAACCAGAAGGATGTCTACAAGGATATGCAGGAAAATCCCTATGTAGAGGTTTCTGTATCCAGCCCCAGCTATGAATGGATTCGTCTGGGCGGCAAGACCGTATTTGAAAACAACATGGATGTGAAGGAAGGCTGCATGAACAACCCGATTGTCAAAGGCCAGTACCAGACTGCCGATAACCCCATCTTCGAGGTGTTCTATCTGGAAGATCCTCACGGCGTGATTGCTGACTTTTCCGGCAATCCTCCTTACGAGTTCTGATATGGAAAGCAAAGACTACCTGGACTATCTGGTTCGGGACATTCACACCACCGTAGTTGCCACAGTAGATGATTCCGGTTTGCCGGTGACTGCTGCGATTGATATGATGGATACGGATGAAAATGGTGTTTATTTTCTGACCGCAAAGGGGAAGGGTTTTTATGACCGTCTGAAAAAGCGTGGTGCTTTGGCTTTGACTGGTATGAGAGGTGAAGACACCATGCACTGTACTGCGCTTTCCATTCGGGGCAAGGCGCGGGAATTGGGCAGTGAACTGCTGCCCAGACTGTTTGAGAAGAATCCTTATATGAAGGAAATATACCCGGATGTAGCGTCCAGAAATGCGCTGACCGTATTTGTCATTTATGAAGGAAGCGGAGAATGGTTTGATCTGTCGAAAAAGCCGATTGAAAGAGCCAGTTTCACCTTTGGCGGCGCAAAAGAGGTGCCGGAAGGTTATTTGATCACAGCGTCCTGCGTCGGCTGCAAGCTCTGTTATTCCAAATGTCCTCAAAGATGCATTGATATTTCCGGAAAGTCTGTGGTCATTCGCCAGGAAAATTGCCTGTATTGCGGCAATTGCTTTGAGAGCTGCCCAGTCGAAGCCATTGTAAAACGAGGGTAATGTCATGAATCAGGAAGAAAGAAGAAAATTTTTAATCGAGGAACTGCTGCGAGAACGTCCCTCCTGCCGTCAGCAGGAGATACCGGCCGAATCTGACCGCCAGAAAATGCTGCTGCGTGGACTGATGAATGTTCGGCAGCCGTGTGCCGTCAGCCGCCGCTTTCTGGAAGTACAGGATGCCTATCTGCAGGAAGAACTGGCAAAGAAGAAGATTACGAAGTTGTCCGATTTATCACCGATTCAAGAAGGCATCTCTCTCTGGCGTGGAGACATTACCACGCTGGAGTGTGGAGCTATCGTCAATGCAGCCAACAGCGGGTTGACCGGCTGCTACCAGCCCTGCCATAACTGTATTGATAACTGTATCCATACCTATGCCGGGATACAGCTCCGCCTGAAATGCGCCGAAATTATGGAAAAGCAAGGATATGAAGAACCCACAGGTCAGGCAAAAATCACACCTGCTTATAATCTGCCCTGTGATTATGTCATTCACACGGTAGGTCCCATCGTGCGGGGAGAATTGACCGGACAGCACTGTGAACTTTTGAAGTCCTGTTATCGTTCCTGTCTGGAACTGGCGGATGAAAACGGCGTAGGCAGTATTGCGCTCTGCTGTATCTCCACCGGTGTTTTTCTGTTCCCAAGTGACAAAGCGGCGGAGATTGCCGTGCAAACTGTGCAGGAATATAAGAAAATAACTGGAAGCAGGATCGAGGTGATATTCAATGTTTTCAAAGAACAGGACGAGCGAATTTACAGAGAACTGCTCCAGGCAGATTGAACTGCTGAAACAGGCTTTGAGAACAGCGGATGCTGTTCTGATCGGCGCCGGTGCGGGGTTATCTGCTTCCGCAGGTCTTACCTATAGCGGAGAGCGTTTTGAACGCTATTTTTCGGATTTTCATCAGAATTACGGAATCACGGATATGTACTCAGGCGGTTTTTATCCTTATGAAACGCTGGAAGAATACTGGGCATGGTGGAGCCGCCATATTTTTTACAACCGTTATGTGGATGCGTCTGTTCCGGTTTATCAGGAGCTTCTGTCTTTGGTGAAAAATAAGGATTATTTTGTACTGACCACCAATGTGGATCATCAGTTTCAGAAAGCCGGTTTTGATAAACGGCGATTGTTTTATACACAGGGCGATTATGGCTTGTGGCAATGCGCAAAGCCTTGTCATCAGAAAACCTATGACAATGAAACTTCTGTCCGTCAGATGGTTCATCGGCAGCAGGATATGAAAATTCCTTCAGACCTGATTCCACGCTGCCCGGTGTGCAAAGCGCCCATGACTATGAATCTCCGATGCGATGACACTTTTGTACAGGATGAGGGGTGGTACGCTGCCGCGGAACGATATTCCGACTTTGTGAAGCAGCATCGGAGAGGAAACGTCTTGTATCTGGAATTAGGCGTTGGAAATAATACTCCTGTGATTATTAAATATCCGTTCTGGCAAATGACTGCCCAAAATCCTGATGCGGTTTATGTCTGTATCAATCAGGGACAGGCGATCTGTCCACAGGAAATCAAAAAGCAATCGATCTGTATCAATGCGGATATTGGAGATGTTTTAGCATCGTTGAAATGCAAGGTGTAAGAAGAGTGTTGATCCGGACATCGCGTATAAGATGACAATTACAAGGCTATAATGATCCAGATGGTGAGCCCGACAAGGTTTGTCAGCAGCAGAAAACGGACCGGGATTTTCGAAATATTACGAAAAATAGTGGAGAGTATGTTCCTTCATACTGCTTTATCTATCTGCCCTTTATGTCGGTTTCAGACGGCGTTCCTTTTGCTGTACTCCATGCAGGAAGTAAATATAGAGCAGATCCAGCACAAAACAGATGATGCCAGTAACAATGATAAACACATTCCCTCCCATGGCACCGAAAATTGTGGGTGTCAGGGTACCGATGCACTTGCAGACGGCGATGGTCATAGACTGCCCCTTTGAGGAACGGCGGCGATTGAGCATGTAGAGGTAGGCTACGCTCATAGCAACATTCTGAATATAGGCGGAATATTTCTCACCTTCTTCAATGCCAAAGTGTGCTGCGAACAGCACCTGAAGAGCAACACAGGAGACCAGTACGATGAGTGTCCAGGGAAGGAACCATTTTTTCTCTGTTTCGGTTGTAAACTCTTCTTTGGCAAATTTGAACCAGGTGACCAGGATGAAGATGTCCAGCAGGAACCAACAGGTGTTGGCGATGGCTTGTGCGCCGATGTTCTGACGTACAAAGAGGTCAATGAAAGCGTACATGCCCTCCCAGACGATATTCAGGCCCAGCGCAAACAACGGCATGCAGTAGGTTTTCTGCCTGAATCCGATGCGAATGCTGGCGATATACACAATCGACCAACACACGCCGCTTGCAATGATTAACAGGTTTGCAATAATGTCGTACATGATTTTCATTCCTTTCCATTTTTCTGTTGTAATGATTCAGCTTCTGTTCTTGTCCTGCATCGTTCATTACATTCGATATAAATTGTAGCATATCAATCACTTTGCGTAAATAGGATAACCTGATGCAAAAACCGCGAATTTGTAGTATATAGGAAGATTTAAGGTTGTATTACAAACATATATAGGATACAATTTGTTTGACTTGGGAGGGGCATGATGGACAAACGGATGATAGAAAACGCGCGGGTCAAGAAAAGCATAGAGGATGCCTTTTTTACTTTGCTGAAAGAAAAGAACTTCTCAGAAATTACAGTAACCGATCTGGTGAAAAAATCGGGAGTAGCCCGGACCTCGTATTACCGGAATTTCGATTCCAAGGAAGATATTATCAAGGAATATATCCAGCGTCTGCGGGAAGAAATTGATTCGGCCTTTGAGAATTCAGTAAAGATTTTCGGTGAAAAGATGAACATTCAGACACTGACGATCCATATTTCTTATTACCTGAAGGAAATGCATAATATTTTATTGCTCTATGAAAACGGCTTTGGAACTTTAATGCTGGACGAAACAAATCATTATATTGAAGAAGCATATGGGGATATGTCATGCAGCTCCATCGAGCGCTACAGGCTTTATTTCACCTCCGGAGCCATCTTCAACACCATGATACAGTGGCTGAAAACCGGAGCGAAAGAAGCTCCCGGTGAAATAGCACAGATCATGATGGGAATGCTTGCAGAAATCGGCATGAACATCCCAAAAGACTGTCTTATTGACAGATAAATCGAAAACACACAAAATCTGTTGAACGAAAAATATCTTGAATTTCGATAGCACGCTCTTGACAAGAAAATGATAGCGTGCTATTATTTTGAAAAAGGAGGGATACTTATGACGGAAGCCGGTACCTGTGCAGTGCTGATTCGACAAATTCATACGGAACTGGAAAAGAATGCCAACAATTCCCTGCGGCAGGACGATTTGACCATGTCTCAAATCAATGTTCTGATTGAACTTGCGCAAGCAGAAGGAAATCAGATGGAACTAAAGCGACTGGAACAGCTGCTTCATGTGGCGCAGTCCACGGCGGCCGGAATCGTCCGGAGACTGGAGCAAAAAGGTTTTGTAGAGGGCTATGGGAATCCGGAGGATAAAAGGATCAAAATGATTCGCATCACCCCGGAAGGATTGGCCTGCTGTGAGAAATCGAAGGCCAATGCACAGGATGCGGAAAAACAGTTGACCTCCGCTCTGACGGATACGGAACGGACAATCCTGGTCAGTCTGCTGCAAAAAGTCCGTGATTCGTTTTCCTGAAAACGGTACAACTTATAGGAACCATGAATACCCACTGAAATGTGGGTATTATAACTGTTAAAACAATAGCACGCTATTAAAAGCGTGCTATCAAGAAAGGAGATCACGAAATGATAAAAGTATTGAAGTATCTGAACAAGAGGCAATGGTCCTGGGTCGGGATCAGCGTTCTGTTCATCATCGGTCAGGTCTGGCTGGATCTGAAAATGCCGGACTATATGTCCGCCATCACCACTCTGGTGCAGACCGAAGGCAGCGCTATGAGCGACATCCTCATGCAGGGCGGCTATATGCTGCTGTGTGCCCTTGGCAGTATGGCCTTTTCAGTGATTGTAGGCTATTTTTCTGCTAAGACAGCTGCGGGACTGGCGAAAACACTGCGCGGAAATGTGTTTGACAAAACCATCGGGTTTTCGTTGGAGGATATTGACCATTTCTCCACTGCAAGTCTGATCAACCGCAGCACCAATGACATTACCCAGATCCAGAACGTGGTTGCCATGGGCCTTCAGGTGGTGGTTAAGGCTCCGATCATGGCCGTATGGGCCATCGTGAAAATTGCGGGCAAAGACTACTGGCAGTGGACGGCTACCACAGCGGTGGCCGTGTTCATTCTGATCATCGTGCTTGCCATCACGCTGATTTTTGCTTTGCCCCGTTTCAAGAAAATTCAGGGTCTGACCGACAATCTGAACCGGGTCACCCGGGAGCATCTCACCGGCATCCGTGTGGTTCGGGCCTACAATGCTGAGCAGTATCAGGAGGATAAGTTTGCCAAAGCCAACGACGAAGTGACGGTCACCAATATGACAGCCAACCGGGTTATGGCATTGATGTCCCCCACCATGACGCTAATCAGTTCCGGCATTACGCTGATAGTCTACTGGATCGGCGCTTACCTTATTGAGGCGGCGGGCATGGGAGCCAAGCTGGGAATCTTCTCCGACATGGTGGTGTTCTCCAACTATGCGATCCAGGTCATTCAGGCGTTCATGCTGCTGAACATGATCTTTATCATGATGCCCCGTGCGCAGGTTTCCGCCCGGCGTATCTGCGAAGTTCTGGACACCCAAAGCCGTATCCATGACGGGAACAAGGCCATTTCCTCCGGGGAGCAGGGCAGCATCGAATTCAAGGATGTCAGCTTCCGTTATCCCAGTGCTTCCGCTGATGCGCTGCATCACATCAGCTTTACCGCAAAGAAAGGCGAAACTGTGGCACTCATCGGCTCCACCGGCTGCGGCAAGACCACCCTCATCAATCTGATCCCCCGGTTCTACGATGCCACACAGGGTCAGGTTCTGGTGGACGGAGCCGATGTCCGGGACTATACCCAGAAGGAGCTTCGCAACCGCATTGGCTATGTGTCCCAGAAAGCCGTACTGTTCTCCGGTACCGTCAGATCCAACATTGCCTTTGGCGAAAACGGCAAAGAGACCATTGATGCCCAGGGCGTGCGGGAAGCGGTCTCCATTGCCCAAGCTACGGAGTTCGTGGAGCGCATGGAAGGTACTTACAATGCACCAATCGCACAGGGCGGCACTAATGTTTCCGGCGGGCAGAAGCAGCGTCTTTCCATTGCCCGGGCCGTGGCAAGGAAGCCGGAAATTCTGATCTTTGACGACTCCTTCTCAGCCTTGGATTACAAGACGGACCGGACGCTTCGGACCATTCTGCATCAAAAGACAAAGGATACCACCAAGCTGATCGTTGCCCAGCGGATCAGCACCATCAAGGACGCTGACCAGATCCTGGTGCTGGATCACGGCAGAATTGTTGGGAAAGGCACCCATACTGAGTTGCTGAAGAACTGCCCGGAGTATCTGGAGATCGCCCAGTCCCAGCTTTCAAAGGAGGAGATAGAAAATGTCTGAAAAGAAAAAGGTAAATTTGAAGAAAGCCTTCGGTGATTTCTTCTATTATATCGGGAAGCATAAAGTGGCCCTGTTTGTTTCTGTGATCCTGTCCGTTGTCGGCTCTGCGTTGACACTGATCGGCCCCGGCAAGGTCGGTGATATGACCAACCTGATCAAAGACGGCCTTATCGGTTCTATGGACATTCCGGCCATTGTGAAAATCGCCGTTTTGCTGGCCGTTCTGTATGTACTGGGTTTTCTCATCAACTATGTGCAGGGGTTCATCATGGCTACTGTGACCCAGCGGGTCACACAGCGTATGCGCCGGGACATCTCGGAGAAGATCGATCGGATGCCGTTAAAATACTTTGATTCTCATACCATTGGCGACACCCTGAGCCGTGTGACCAACGATGTTGACACCGTAGGGCAGACCATGAACCAGTGTTTCTCTACTCTGATTTTCTACATTGCTATGCTGCTCGGCGCTACACTGTTGATGCTGATGACCAACTGGATCATGGCACTGTGCGGCATTGCGGCGGCAGTGGGCGGTTTTGCCATTGTAGTGCTGCTCATCTCCAAATCTCAGAAATATTTCATGCTCCAGCAGCAGGAACTGGGCGGGATCAACGGCTGCGTAGAGGAGAGCTATACCGGCCTGCAGGTCATTAAGGCTTATAACGGCGAGCAGGTTGGTCAGGAAAGACTTCCATGCCCGCAACGATAAGCTGTATGAATGTGCCTGGAAAAGTCAGTTCCTCTCCGGTATGATGCAGCCCCTGATGAATTTTATCGGTAACTTTGCCTATGTGATCGTCTGCATCGTGGGCGCAGTCCTGGCTGCTCAGGGCAAGATCGAGTTCGGTGTCATTGTTGCCTTTATGCTTTACATCCGCAATTTCACTTATCCGCTCCAGAACATCTCCCAGTCACTGCAGAGCGTCCAGAGCATGGCCGCCGCCTGTCAGCGAGTCTTTGAGTTTCTGGACGAGGAAGAGATGACCGATGAGAGAAGTAAGACAGCGGAGCTTCGGGATATCTATGGCGATGTGACTTTCGACCATGTACGCTTCGGCTACAATCCTGAGAAGATCATCATCAAGGACTTCTCCAGCCACATCAAATCCGGACAGAAGATCGCCATTGTGGGTCCCACCGGTGCAGGCAAAACCACTATCGTCAATCTGCTGATGCGCTTTTACGAAGTAAATTCCGGCAGCATTGC
>JAQYOA010000028.1 GCA_028727605.1 Lachnospiraceae bacterium | reverse complement strand
ATCACGGATGTTCCGGTTTACCTGGCATTTGTTTTTGGCGGAATTGCTCTCGCCACGGCACCCGCACCCGCCCTGTCTATCGTCAAGGAATTTCACGCCAAAGGCCCCGTCACGGACACGCTGCTTCCCATGACCGTTCTGGATGACGTCGTTGGAATTGCTGTCTTTTTCACGGTGAATTCTCTGATCGCGCGGGCAGTTTCCGGCGGAGCACTCCCGCTGTATATGATTCCGGTTATGATCTTTCTTCCGATCCTGATCGGTGCAGCAGTTGGATTTCTCATCGGACTTATCCTGAAAAAGTCCGACAAAAAAGGGCAAAATCTGGCTGTACTGCTTCTTGGAATTACCGCCACGGTACTCCTTGGCTGGATGGTAAATACCTATTTGCTCTCCGGTATCACACTCAATTACACTTTGATGGGCGTCGCTTTTGCAGCTGTCTTCTCCAATATGATTCCCTCAAAGCAGCTCGGCGAAATTGGCAGAAGTTTTTCTCCGATCCTTAGCCTCTCTCTGCTGGCTGTTATCGTTGATCTGGGTGCCCCGCTGGATTATCATCTGATCCTCGGTGCAGGTCTGTATACTTTTCTCTATATTGCAGCGCGGGCTTTCGGAAAGTATTTCGGGGCCGGAATCGGAGCAAAGCTTACCCATATGCCTGCTGCGGTATGTAAGTATCTGGGGCTTACACTTCTTCCCCATTCCGGTGTTTCTCTTGTGTTTACCGGAATCATTTGTTCCACTCTGTCCCAGGCGCCGGATCTTGTTCAGATCGTCCAGGGCACTATTGCAGCTGCAGCTGTAATCAACGAATTTATTGCCGTTATTGCGGCAAAGAAAGGCTTTGACCTTGCCGGTGAAATAAGAAAAGTATAAACATTCGACTCATTTTTCGGCTATCTTACTGTCTTTTTCTGTTAATCGCTTTCACCGTCAATGTCACAGCCAGTACCACAGCCGCCAGGTCACACAGCACTGAAGTCCAATAGACTCCCTCCAGTCCGAACAGACTGTGCAGAATAAGGATCATCGGTACAAACAGCAATCCCTGCCGAAAAAGCGACAAAAATGCCGCTGATGCCGCTTTTCCGGCAGCCTGCAAAAAATTGATTCCTGTATAGTACAGACCGATCAATGCCATCATCGAAAGCTGAATGGTCATTATATGAACACTTTGCTCCAAAAGGCTGTTCTCTTTAAGGAAAATTCCGGCGATCGCAGGACGGAGGCAATAACATCCGATCGTCAGCAAAGCTCCCGTTACAACCGACACAATTGCCGTGCCAACGGTAACCTCTTTTGTTCTTTTCCTGTCGCCGGCTCCGTAATTATATGCGATAACCGGCTGTACCCCCATACAAATGCCCATCACAATCATGCTGACGATCATTCCGGCTTTTCCGCCCACGCCGATCGCCGCAATCGTTCCTGCACCGTACTGAATCAGGATATGATTGGATATCGTATTGGACAACCCACTTAAAAGGTTGCTTGCTGCGTTTGGTATTCCAAGAACAATCACACGATAAAAAGATTTCGGCATTTGAAATGCAAAAACGGGACTCAAAGTCAATCCGCTGCTTCTCTGGCAGATATAATATGCCAGAAAAAGGCAGGATGCTGCATTTCCGATTACCGTTGCGATTGCTGCTCCCATAACCCCCAGATTCATCCAGAGAATAAAAATCGGATCCAGCACCATATTCGTGATTGTCCCGATCGCATTTCCGAGCAGTGATTCTTTGGCGGCCCCTTCTGCTCTGATTACATTGGCAAACACATTGGCAAAGGTAATAAATATCATTCCCGCTGCCAGTACTCTTATATATTCTCCTGTATATTGCCAGGTATCTGTATCTGCTCCCACAAACCGTAAAACAGCATCCGGAAACAATAATACCGCGCCTCCAATCATCACGCTGGCTGCAGTCTGGATCACCAGACATGCGCTGCCAAGCGCCTTTACCAATTTCATATTCCCGTTTCCCAACGCATTGGAAACAGCTGCGCATCCGCCTCCACCCACTAACGTTCCGATTGCCATCATCAGCATATATACCGGAGATGCCAGCGAAATGGCCGCGATCTGCGTCGGATCACCCGTCTTCCCTACAAAATACATATCTGCCATATTGTAAACAATCATTACCAGCATGGTAAATACTGCCGGAATACTCGTTCTGGCAATTGCCTTCCAAACGGAACCTTTTCCGAAAATCTCTTCTGCCTGCATGTGAACTCCTCCTTGTCCTGTGTTTCTCTCTATACACATTATAAGGAGGATAAATGCTTCCTCTCAATCATCAATATCACAACTTGTGTTGTGTTAATGATTTCTTCGTGATATAATCAAAATAAGAATGATTTCCAACTTCCGGAAGAAAGGAATCCCCTATGAACACAAAAAATAATCAGCGTTTTCAAAAAACAGAGCAGCAGATTGAAGAGACATTTTTACTGCTCTGTCAATCTACTGCTCCTGATAAAATTACGGTTAAACAGCTCTGCCAGGAAATCGGCATCAATCGATCCTCGTTTTATGCTCATTATCTGGACATTCCGGATCTCATTCAAAAAACCGGAATCAAATACATAAGTAAAATCCGGGATCTCTTCTCCCAAAACGGTATGATTATGGAACATTTTACCAGTCTTCCTCTCCTGACCCAATTAATTGAACAGGTATATGACAACCGGGATTTTTTTGATATCTATTTTAATCATACCAATACGAACACCTTAAACAAACATTTTTCTCTTCTATGGGATGCGTCGGCCAAACCATATCTGCAATCTTTTGGCCTGACCGATGAAAAACATATGCAGTATCATTTTACATTCTTTACTGCAGGTTTTATCGCTGTTTTAAGTCAATGGCTATCCGACGGCTGCAAAGAGAAACCGGAGGAAATCGCTAAAATTATTCTTGCCAAGCAAAACGCATTAACGGGTTTGACTGCCCGTTAAGTCTACCGCACATAAATCGGTGACAGAAAAGCATACTGACCATTCTTTTGAGAAATCTCCATATAGTAGATATCCTCTTCCCTTTCCTTCTGCTCATCCGTAAATTCCAGATGAACCTGATAGGAAGAGTCAGGCACAGCAGTATGCACCTTATATGCCTGAGAATGCCACGGCTTCTGATGTTCACTGAAACCATACTGCAGCAATTCACCGATTGTTTTCGTATGCTGCTTTTCATTAATAAGGAAGGTAATCTCCGTTTCCGGGCTTCCCTCTACTTCGATTACAGCGCTGTCCGTTTGCGGATGCAGCGTGCTTTTATTCTTTGCAGTCTCGCAAATCCAATGGACATGAGATTCATCCCTGGAAACAACTCTGTTCTCGATCCGGTTAATCTGATCAAAACGACTTTCCTCTTTATTCGTCGGCGAAAGAACGCTCCTTCCCCGGAAATAAAAATTCTGTCCTGTCACTTTTCCGTTTTTCACAAAAACCTGATTGTCCCAATGGTAAAGTTCATCACTGTCGCCCCAGCCAAGTTCAATGCGAATTTTATATCTGCCGCTATTGGGATTCGCCAGAAACTCTTCTCCGTTCCAGATCTTAACCGGCTTCAGGTTTTTATACAGTATCACCTTATCAATCCAGTACTCTGCCGAAATATCACAGGAAATCTTTCTGCTGTTCCCTTCCACATAAGAACCTGACGGACAGCCGTTTATGCGAAAATCACACAGAATTCTGTCTCCTGTCACTGCATACGTTCTGCCGGCTTTCAGCGCTTTCCAGATACTGTCTCTCGTTTTTTCCTCTGCAAGAACCGCTACCAGTCCATCACCGTAGGAGCCGGGATAACCCGCATGATGATCGGTTGATCCCACAAAAGAAAAATGTCTTCCGGACCTTAATCCCTCTTCTACTGTATTATGAGAATCTCTGGGCCCCATATCATGGTAATAAGGAAAAGGCGCTCTTTCACTCATACTGCAGCCATGTTTTGAACAAACTTCTACCACAGGCGATATTTCCTCCCGGAATTCCGCCCAGTTAATCCCGCGATATCCCGGAGTGTATCCGATATGATGAGGAACTGCAATTGCTTCACAACCGCAGTCTTTTACAAGCTGTTCAGGTGACTCTCTCTCAATGAGAGGCAATTGATCGCACGGGGAAACCAGATGATAATCTCCATAATAACAGGAGTGCATCTCATATCCCTGAAACGTCACAAAGTCTTCACTGTTGCTTTTTGCGACCGTCTCCCGTACTTCCTCCCAGTGATCCCTGAGCTTTTGAAAACCCTTATGGTGAAAGTCAACGACAAATTCCGTTTCCGGACATCTTTCGTAAATATCCGGCCACATAGCATGTCCCGTAACCGAACAGAAATCCAAATGCTCTTTTGCCGCCGCCAAAGCATTTTCCAGACTGCCAAATCCGTATGATATCCCACAATGATTATGCAGATCTCCCCAATAAATATTCATAACCGTTCTCCTTTGTATTTGTTTTGTTTTATTTTTCTCAGCCGTCACAAAAGTTGACTTATCGCCGCTCTGGATAGCTGAAATTTACCAGGTTCCTTCCTCTAAAATTTGTTTCATCATTTTGATTTCTTCCGATAAAAACTTGTTTTTATGGATTGCCAAATGAATATTTCTCGTCACTTGAAGCCCCTCTACGGACAGCTCCACGATCTCTCCATAAGCGCTCTCTTTTTCAATCATCCTCCTTGAGAGTACTGCAATGCCCCTTCCGCAGATGACCGCATTCTTGATTGCTTCCGTATTTGTGCTGAAAAAGTTTCTCTTGAACTGAATACCACACTCCTCAAATGCTTTCTCAAGCTGATTTCTTTCTGTACTTCCGCGTTCCCGGCTGATGTAATCCTGACCGGACAGCATTTCCAGCGTAACCTTCTGCTCTCTTGCCAGAGAATGGCTCTTTCCGCAGACTACCACCAATTCATCTTCGCAAACAGGAGTGACAAGCAGATCACTGCTCGTCAGGATTCCCTCTACAATGCCCAAATCCACCTCACTGCTGAGAATAGCATGCTCAATATCCGAGGAATTGGCAACCATCACACTGAAATCCAGATCCGGCATTTTCTGTTTCGCTTTGTCCAAAATATCATTGATAAGGCAAGTTCCTACCGTCACACTGCACCCGATACGCAGTATGGGAGTTTTTGCCACATGATTCATCGCTTCCTCCATCCGATCAAAGGAATCCACAATATGGCGGGAAAAAGAAAGCATAAGCTCTCCTTCCTTTGTCAGATACAATTTCTGGGAAAGCCGTTCAAAAATCCTGATCCCATAATATTTTTCAATTTCCGCAATCGCCTGACTAACCGTAGGCTGTGATACATGCAGCCGTTTTGCCGCAGGGCTCATCCCTCCGGTATCGACTACCGCCAGGAATACCTTTAAGTGACGAATTGTCATACCGAAATCTCTCCCATCAATGCATAAATGATTGTTCCTGCCACACCACTTCCCAGAATAATGGTGACAGCACTGGCTTTAAACTTCCGCAAGATATATAGTGCGGCTATAAAAATTCCAAGTTCCACCAATCTGATATCACCCAAAACCACATTCTTTATTTCTGTCTGAAATAAACCAAGCATAAGTATGGAAGTTCCGGCAGAACCAATCAAGGCTACAACTGCCGGCCTTAAGGAACCTAATACTACCTGTACTCCGCTGACAGTACGATATTTATAATAGAAGTACGCCAACAAAAGACAAATACAAAAGGATGGAATGATGCAGCCAAGGGAACAAAGTAATGCTCCCGGAACTCCTGCCAGACGCATCCCGACAAAAGTTGCCGAATTAATAGAAATGGGGCCCGGCGTCATTTCGGCCACCGTAATCAAATCTGAAAATTCCTCTAAAGTCATTAAGCCGTAGGTATTTACAATCTGTTCCTGAATCAGTGGAATGGCTGCATAACCACCGCCCACGCTGAACATGCCTACCTGAATAAAGGCGAAAAATAATTTCAATAACACCATGCTATGCTGCCCCTCTTTTCTTTTTCCAAAGCGTGACTGCCAAATCGATCAGGCCAATTCCAAGACAGACCAAAATAACAATCATGGCGCTGACACCGCAAAAATAGGTTGCAATAAATGCAAGGATCATCATTGCGATATAAAGCATCCTCTTCGTCTTAATTACGTTTTTAGCCAGATTGATCACAACATCAAAGATGACTGCAGCCACACCTGCTCTCATAACCTGCAATGCAACCGCAATATAAGGATTCGTACGAAACTGTTCATAGAATAAAGAAATAACCGAAATAATCATCATGGGAGGCAGAATAGTCCCCAAAACAGCAACCAAAGCGCCCGCCACACCGGCCACACGGTAGCCTACAATAACAGATGCGTTGACTGCCAATGGTCCCGGTGCGGATTGTGTAATCGCTGTCACATCCAGCATTTCATCCTCATCCAACCATTTTAGTTCTTCCACAAATTTCTTTTTCATTAAGGATACAATAACAAATCCACCGCCAAACGTACATGCACCCAGCAGAAACATCGATTTAAACAGCGTTCCAAGCTTACTATAATCCCTTTTCATCCTGAAAACCCATTCCTCTTTGCAGTTTACTCGAAAAAGATCCGTTCCTTATTTTTCCAAAACAACTATATCACCGAAAGATTCATTTGTAAAATACATATGTTTTATATTTCTTATAGGTAAATAGCTATAGCTAAAAATGATGGGGTCAGACCCCGTAAACTAAACTTAATGGGGTCAGACCCCATTACGCAAAAAAGGTCCTACGGACCTTTTTTGATAAACACTTTCGCATTTCATAGCGACAAATTTTATTTCATAGCAACCAATTTTGCATCCTCTTCCTTAAAATAATCAGCCATACTGCTGCTAAGACCGGATGCTTTCCATGCCTGCTCAAATGAAATATCTTCTATATTGCTGAGAAATACATAGGTACTGTCTTTCTCCGCATTAGCCATTCTTCCTGTGATTTCCAACCGGTATTGGTAGGTGAAATCATCTGTTTTCCAGGTCCCGTCGCTCATTTCATAGTACTTAACCATAGTAACCAACTGGTTGTTCTCCCAATATTCATCAACCAGATCAGGCTCCGTCACTTCATAGACAGCAATGATGGATGCTTCTTGCGGAAGCAAATCCTGTTTTTCTTCTTCACTGACAACCCGAATACGGTAAACTTCCTGAAGCCGTGCGGGATAGGTCTCCAAAATTTCTCCGCTGTATTCGATTTCAATCACGTCACCAACCTGCGGCTCAGGGGAAGACTGCATCTGCTGTATCGGTACTTCAATCTGATCTGCACTATTCAATTCCATGCTTCCTTCAAGGGGTCTGACCCCAAAATATCCGTCATGAATTTCCAGAATCTCCGCCCGGAAGACAGCGTTTGGGGATGCAGTCTGATCGGAAATACGGACTTCAACATTTTTCACATTGACAGAAACAACCAGATCTTCATCAGCAGGATTCTGTA
This sequence comes from Lachnospiraceae bacterium, assembly GCA_028727605.1. Classification (GTDB taxonomy): domain Bacteria; phylum Bacillota; class Clostridia; order Lachnospirales; family Lachnospiraceae; genus Fusicatenibacter. The sequence goes on along the minus strand of JAQYOA010000028.1, from coordinate 2,211 downwards.
CAGAAATGCCGATTTTGAACCATTCGCCTTTTTCCGCCTTCATTTTAACCTGGAGACCCGGTGTCAAATAAGCTGACTGTTCAACAGCACTTTCCTGATCTTCCTTTACCGGCAGCAGCGATACTTCCGTATCACCGAGATTTTTACCGGTCTGAATGATAATCTGATTTTTCGTCGGGGAGATTTCCGTATCGGAATAGATGATGCTTTCCTGACTGCCGGCCGGTATAACAAACGAAAGCTCAAAATCCTCCTGCTTTGGATCTGTCAGAAAACAGACTGCAACCACCCCGCAGAGGATCACAGACAAAGCAACGAACCAGAATGCAGGTTTCTTATAGTTCATCACTGACTTTACACGCTCTTTCACGCCAACTTCACCAAAAGCCAACGGACAGGCAGCGACCCTGCGGCGGCTGACACTGCAGGCAACAAGCGCCTGCGTATATTCGGCTCTTTGCTGACTGTCCAGATTTTTGATCACTTTTTCATCACAGGCAAGTTCAATATCACGGCACAGGAAAAGATATGCAAGCCACAAAAGCGGATGGAACCAGTAAACTGTCAGAAGGAGAAATCCAATGGGTTTCCACCAATGATCTTTGCGGCAAATGTGCGCCTGCTCATGAGCTATGACATGTTCCAAATCCTGCCCGTCCAGTTCAAACGGCAGATAGATTCTCGGTCTGATTATTCCCAATACAAACGGAGAGACTACATTCTCACTTTGAAAAATATTGTCTCTGTAACGCACTGCAGTATCGATCTTACGGCGCAGACGAAAGTAACTGATCGCTGTGTAGAGCAGCATAACTGCACTTCCGATAAGCCAAAGGATCGAAAACACAGGGATCCAAATCTGCAGCGGATTGATGCTGGCAACCGGATTCGGAGCAAACGACCCGGAAAGAACAGGATTAACAATGCCGTTAATTGCATTAATCCCGCTGTCAATAGCAGGTTCCGCAGCCCATTCAACATTCAGGGGAATCGTTTCTGCACTTGGGATCAAACTCAATGCACTTTCCATCGAAAACGGGCAAAGCAATCTGAGGGCAACGATGCCCCAAAGCAGAACATTGACCCACCGGGGCGCTTTCCTCAGGATCATTCTGAGCAAAAGAACAGCCAGAACAAGCCAGCCTGCCGCTATACTCATATTTACGATCTGCAAAAAAAGTCTGTTCATTTCGGACCTCCTCTCCTGATCTGATCAATCATATGCTGGATCTCGTCAAGCTCCTCATCTGTTATATCCTGACGTTTTGTAAAGGCAGCAAGAAAAGCAGGCAGAGAACCTTCGAATTTCTTTTCAACCAGCTCGTCTATTTCACATGCCTGGGCTTCCTCCTTGGAAACGAGAGAAGTGACTGTTCCGTTCTCATTCTTTAAAACCCCCCGCTCCCCAAGACGCTTGATGACCGTATAAGTTGTAGTCCTCTTCCAGCCCAGCTGCTCCTGACACAGTTTCACCAGCTGTACAGCAGTAACCGGTTCGTGCTCCCACAGAATCAGGCAAAAACGATACTCGCTTTCGTGAATTTTTGGAATTTCCATATTTGTGCCCTCCTTGTCTACACCGTTAGACTCTACATTCAGTCTACACCGTTAGACAGCAGAAGTCAATCTTTTTTCCGGAAGAAACATTACAAAAAGAAAACCCCGGATTTCTCCGGGATTTTCCTCTTACAAAAACATTTTAATGTTTATGCATTTGCTTCTTTCTTCTTCGGTTTTCTGTTTCTTAATACGATAGATCTCTAACTTGTCCTAACGATAATGAATTAGCTTCAATTTTCAAAGAAGAATGAATAGATTTAATACGATTATTTTTTCTTAAATGTGGTTTTGATTCTAAATTACTAGTCGCCGTAATACGTCCTATCTTTTCCGAAATAGAGGACACATATGATAATATCTCATTTGTAATTGAAAAAGGTGGTTTATATTCTCCCATGAAAGCACCTCCATTTACTTGCGTATTATCTTACGCATTTTCTTTCTCTATTATACAACAAGGTATCTATTTTTCAATCTTTTTTCTAGTTTTATCACACCTATCTCTACAACCTTCTCCTTTCAGTTGACACCTTGAACATCAAAAAAGAACCAGCACTGCAACCTTGACAATACTGATTCTTTAGAAATCCTTTATTTCTGGGCTTTTTTTCCCTATTTCTTATCCGCTCTTGACATCAAGACAACCGTCTC
>JAQYOA010000027.1 GCA_028727605.1 Lachnospiraceae bacterium | reverse complement strand
ACCAGCGGTACAGACCACCGATCAGACCGGAGATGATACCGGCCGGGGCACCGAAAATCAGACCGGCGGACAGGGGGGCTGCGTCACGAACATTGATCGTCGTTCCAAGCCATTCAACGCCGTAGCTGGATGCAAAGACGGAAACTCCACCAAATAAAAGACCAATGATAATTTGCTTTGCTATATAGGGTAATTTTTTTGCAGCAGTATATTTATCTGTCAAATAAATGACCAACACAAGTGCACAATTCAAAAGGATGGGAATCACTAATCTCACCAGGATCACCTCCTCAACTAAATAATCCAATGAGTGCCTGGATTGCATTGGAAATTGCATCACCAATAACACCAACTGTTAGCAGCAAAATCATGTACAAAAACATGCTGCCTTTGCTGACAGAATCTCTGGTGATGCTGTAATAGAAATTAAACTGTCCATGAAAGTTGTCTTCACGTCTTTGATTCCATTGATATGTAATGACATCTTCTGTCGGATAATCTGAAGGAAGATATGCCTTATAGAGGTTTTTTTCCAACCGGCGAATGCGGTAGCAGCCGGTATCATTCAATTCGTAGTTTTCATCAACGGAAATCGTAATTGCCGCTTTATTAAGTTTTTGCCGATGAAACATACCGATACGGGTGATCTCCTCCGGCAACAATCTCGATTCGTTAATGCGGATCGAATAACCATACTTCTCAGATACAACCGGTGTGGTAATTAGGTCACGCAGCCGCTCCATCGCATTTCTCACATCAATGTGGGGCTTAAATATGGCATCCAGGGATTTGTGGGGCATCCGCCAAATGAAATAAGCTTCATCGTTGTCAATATACGGCTGTAAATCCTGAAGATCAACACGAATCAGCGTTCCGTCAGATACGGACTCAGCCTTGAATCCCGTTGTGCTGATATGTACAATGTCTACGGTTTTTCCGTTGTAAGCGATCTCTGAAGTATGCGGATTTTTCATGTAGTCCACAATGCAGGCTGCACTGAATATTGCCTGAAGTATTTTGGTGTTTTCAAAGAGCAGCGAAACATCTTCAATTTCTTCGTCCAAAATGAAAAACGGCACATATACATTCAGTGATTTACTCGATTTAATGCCCCGTATATGAATTGCAATATCTACATAACTTTTACCTGTGGGATTCAGCCAGTCATTAATATGAATCGTACTGGTATCTTCACCGTCGATCCAAACAGCCCAACCATCATCGGCAAACTTCCTTTGTTTTTTTGCCATTTTTATCCTCCCTTAGTTTCATATCTTCTCTCTGGCTACGAATTTCGCCGCTATATTTTTCTCGTCCAATCCGAGATAAACCGCGCGTTCCATTCGCTGGGCAAAATATTTCCAATGGTAAACCACCGGAACTTCATTCACCTCGTCGAAGTATTTGTAGATACGGTCAATAAGTTCCTGTTTTGATGATACCCTGAGTGTATTTTTTGAGGCAAAGAAGAACGCTGTTGCGATTCAGATCAACTTTATCAGCAATGGTGTCAGCAGACTCACCATCTGCTTTCAGCAAGAGAATTCTTGCTCTGGTTACAGTTTGGAGCCTGCAATGTTCTTGCTTTTGTAATTGCTTCCAGGCGTGAGCGATCTTCTGGTGAAAGGGTAAGCGGTTTTTCTTTAGCCATAGTATATGTCCTCCATGTTTTCATGGAAATCGTATACCATAGAAATAATAATTGAAAATAAAATACCACAAAAATTATACCGAACTTGGACAAACTTATCAACTCGTTTTACCATTAAGTTTGGAAGGTCTGACCCCTGATGATGATTCTGTTCGACTGCTGAGCCACGAATTGGCGGAATTAGATTACACGTTGTTGTATCAGGCTTGGTTTATTTCTCTCATTATGTTCTGCTGGCTGTTTCTACGAAAATCTCTCCACTCTCGTTGACAAACAAATCCATCACTACCGTCTCCTGCACCTGTTCATCCCAGGCATCTGTATATTGCAGTACAATCTGTGCATCGCCAAACTCTTGCAACGCACCAAGCATGGAGATGATATACATGCCGTCCTCATATTTCTCATCTTCGACTTGAATGACCGTTTCATAGTGGTTCTGAAGAACCCACTCATAGGCATCATCTTCCGGGTCTTCCAGTTTCAGAATCAGCACATAGCCATCCTCCTGCAATTCATACCAGTCAGCTGACTGTGCACTCTTATCGTTGTCCTCCCCGTCAACATCCGAATGGGATTTCTCCGGATCGTCCTGCCCGCTGACAGGCATAACGGAAGCGTTGGAGACGCCGGCCACTTTTCCGTCCTTACAAGTTACATTCAGAGTCCGAATTTCCTCCAGCGCATCGTCCTTGGCATAGGAGAAAGACACAACCGTCTCGCCGTCTCCCAGCGCACGGAAGCTGGCGACAAAGAGGCCGTCATTGTTCTCCTCCATGACCTGCTCCAACAAGGCGGTGTCGTTGATTGTAAAGTCCCAAATGAATCCTTCCTTTTCGGCGGGAAGGCGGACGGTCAAAATACCTGCTTCCTGATCTACTTCATACCAGGCGTCGGACGCTGCTTCTTGCTCTTTTTTATCGTCAGTTACTTCTTCCTGCACATCCTCCGGTGCCTGCTCTTTTTTATTGTCAGCTATTTCTTCCTGCACCACCTCTGTTGTCTGCTCTTTTGTTCCACATCCTGCCAATCCCAGCACAAGTGCCAGACCCAGTATACATACGATTCTTTTTTTCATTTTTATAATCCGCCTTTCTGCGAAAGCCACCAATGCGTCATGAAACATGTTGGCTGACTTTCACTTTTCAATTCTATCTTCCTTCTGATATGATTTCTTTATAAGACCGACACACTACAGAACACGTGGAGGTGA
>JAQYOA010000026.1 GCA_028727605.1 Lachnospiraceae bacterium | reverse complement strand
AAGGATGCATTCTGAACAGCAGAATTCTCTGGTTTTTCTCCAATGCCTATCTTGTACTGGGACAGCCGGAGCTTCTCGAGGATGCCCGTCATGCATTTCTTTTCCTGAAAGAGCATTGCCTGGATTCCCGGTACGGAGGGGTTTACTGGTCACTGAACTGGTTGGGAGAGCCGGAGGACACAACAAAACATACCTATAATCAGGCATTTGCCATTTACGCCCTCTCCTCTTATTATGACGCTTCCGGCGATCAGGAAGCACTGGAAATCGCAGAGATGCTTTTTCGTCTGATTGAGACAAAATGCCGGGATGAATACGGGTATCTGGAGGCATTCACAAGGGATTTTCAGCCGGAGGAAAATGATAAGCTTTCCGAAAACGGAGTGATGGCAGACAAGACAATGAATACGCTGCTGCATGTTTTTGAGGCGTATACGGAATTGTACCGTGTAACCGGAGAAAAACCGGTGGCAGATCGCCTGCGGTGGATGCTGGATCTCTTTGCGGATAAGGTATACAATCGGGAACAGGGGCGGCAGGAAGTGTTTTTTGACAGAACCTGGAATTCTCTGATCGATCTGTATTCCTATGGTCACGATATTGAGACTGCATGGCTTCTTGACCGGGGTGTGGAGATTTTGGGAGATGCTTCCTACGAGGCCAAAATTTCTCCAATCACAAAGACGATCACGGAGAATATCTATCAGAGGGCCTATATTGATCACTCACTGGTCAACGAGTCGGAGAACAAAGTGGTGGATACCACCCGCGTCTGGTGGGTACAGGCAGAGGCAGTCGTAGGGTTTCTGAACGGTTATGAGAAATCTCCGGAAGAGACCAAATATCTGGAGGCGGCGAAAGATATCTGGAACTATATTCAAACGTATCTGGTAGATAAAAGGGATGGATCCGAATGGTTCTGGTCAGCAGACAAAGATAAAAACCCTGTAAAGAAACCGATTGTGGAACCGTGGAAATGTCCTTACCATAATGGCAGGATGTGTTTTGAGGTAATAAGGAGAATGCAGAAAATGATTCATAAACAGTATTATGTGGAGCAGGCAAAAGTAGATCGCCTGATTGCAAAAAAGAATCGAAAAAGTGATTTTTACAATGGAATCTATGACCGCTATGAAGATCCGGTACTGACCCGCGAGTTTGCCCCGGTACACTGGAGATATGATCTGAACGAAGAGACGAATCCTTATTTTATGGAACGTCTGGGGATCAATGCGGTTATGAACTCCGGAGCTATTTTCCTGAACGGAAAGTATTATCTGGTGGTGAGAGTAGAAGGAAATGACCGGAAATCTTTCTTTGCGGTGGCAGAGAGTGATACAGGTATTGACGGATTCCATTTCTGGGATTACCCGGTGGAACTGCCGGATACCTGTCCGGAAGAGACAAATGTATACGATATGCGTCTGACTCTGCATGAGGACGGCTGGATCTACGGTGTTTTCTGCTCTGAGAGCAAGGACAGAGAAGATCCGGATCTGTCTGCGGCAGTGGCGGAAGCCGGAATTGTAAGAACCAAAGATCTGAAACACTGGGAACGGCTGGATAACCTGAAAACACTGCGTTCCCCGCAGCAGAGAAATGTGGTTCTGCATCCGGAATTTGTGGATGGAAAATATGCTTTTTACACCAGACCGATGGATGGTTTTATCGAAACGGGAAGCGGCGGAGGAATCGGTTTCGGGCTTTGCGAGGATATTGAACATGCGGTGATCGATGAGGAAAAGATTATCAGCCGCAGAATCTATCACACCATTACCGAAGCCAAAAACGGAGCCGGAGCAACACCGATCCGCGGAAAAAAATGCTGGATTCACATTGCTCACGGTGTGCGCAACACAGCGGCAGGACTTCGCTACGTCATCTACGCATTCGGAACAGATCTTGAAGATCCTTCCAAAGTCGTAGCAGAACCTTCCGGTGTCTTTTTGGTACCTTTGGGGGAAGAACGCGTCGGTGATGTATCCAATGTGGTATTTACCAACGGAGCAATTGCCAGGGAAAACGGAGATGTATACATTTACTATGCATCCTGTGATACCAGAATGCATGTTGCCACTACAACCATTGACCGTCTGGAAGACTATCTGTTCCATACCCCACAGGATCCGCATCGGTCCGCAGACTGTGTAAAACAGAGATGCGAACTGATTCGGAGAAATCTGGAACTGCTTTAAGAAACGGAATGCTCAGCAATCGGAAGATGGAAAGATCGTATCTGAAGGTGTAATTCCCAGATTTTCCAGATTCCGGTAGGCTGTTTCGATGGCATCATCCCACAGATTCAGCGGATTGTGACAGTCGGAGCCGACGATCACTTTGACGGGAGCCTGGGAAGCCATTTGCCAGAAGCGCTCATCCGGATAGGGATACCGGATGCCGTCCGGATAGTTCTGCTTCTCGCGGCGCAGTCCGTTGGCGTTGTATTCCAGGTGAATACCGGTGGCAGCGGCAGCATCGATCAGGATATCTGCGGCGCGTCTGCAGTTGTCATCCCAGGCGAAGAGACTGAACTGATAGAGATCCGGATGGGCGACGGCGGCAAAATAACCGGTTTTCATTCCTTCGGCGATGGTTCGGGCGTAAACGGGATACAGGTCGGTGGAAGGCATGCCGTAGAGACTTGGCATCGGACCGGATCCGCAGGGAAAGAAATGCTCTCCAAGAAGCAGATAGTCCATGCCGTAACGGGTCAGAAGTTCTTCGTAATAACTGCGGTACTGAGGGAGATATTCAATCTCAAGACCTGTGAAAAGTGTAATTTCGGACCGATACTTTTGTGTCAGCTGATTCACCTCGTCAATATATTCGGGGAGCTCACAAAAAGGCATCCGGTTTCCGAAATCGTGATCCGGAAACGGTGCGTGATCGGAAAAACCAAGGAGCTCCAGCCCGGAGGAGATGGCTGACTGCACGTATTCTTCTGCGGAACCGGCTGCATGTCTGCAGCGGCTGTAATGGGTATGAAAATTTATTTTCTTCATTTTTCTCCTGTCCTGATAGTTGTTTAGCGGGTCCAAAAGGTCAGATACACGGCCTTTTGGACCTGTTGTGTTATGTTGAATACAGAAAAGTATATACCTCCAGGGAATGAAAATCAATGGAAATCAGCTCAGGAAAAATGGTTGACAAAAAGATTTTTATTCCGTATACTAAAGATATCGCAGCAGCGCAAGCGTAAGTCCGGATGTAAAATGGAACTTATGTCTGCGCTTTTTTTCTGCTGTCAAACAATGTGAAGAAGGTCCTGTGAACCATTTTTCTTGTCAGACAATGAGAAAAAGGGTTACAGGACCTTTTTTCCTGTATGTTCCAATCAACAAACAAAGGAGAAAATGTATGAGTGGCCAAAACCAAAACCAAAATCAAAACCAAAAACAAAACAAAATGGCAGTCATGCCGATGGGTGCACTGATGTGGAATATGTCCCTGCCCATGATGATTTCGCTGCTGGTTCAGTCGCTGTATAACATCGTCGACAGTATTTTTGTCGCACGTATTTCTGAACAGGCACTGACGGCAACTTCCCTTGCATTTCCCGTTCAGATGCTTATGATCGCGGTGGGTGTGGGAACCGCGGTGGGACTGAACGCAGAGCTTTCCCGCACACTTGGAACAGGAGACAAAGAGGAGGCATCCCGGGTAGCTGTAACAGGAATTCTGCTGGAAGTCATCAGTGCAGCTATCTTTATGATACTGGGATTGTTCGGGGCAAATACGCTGGCACATCTTTTTACTTCCGATGCCCAGATTGCGGAACAGTGCGGATCCTATCTTTTTATCTGTATGGTTTTCTGCCTGGGAAATTTTGTCTGCATGAGCTATCAGAGACTTATGCAGTCTTCCGGTAAGGCGTTCCTTAGCATGGCGATCCTTGTGGCAGGAGCCGTCACAAACCTGATTCTGGATCCGATTCTGATCTTTGGCATGTTCGGAATTCCGGCCCTTGGTATCCGGGGTGCGGCGATTGCCACGGTAATCGGACAATGGGTCAGCATGTTTACCGGATTTCTTCTGCAGAAATACTGCAACAGAGAACTTCATGTAACACTGAAAAATTACCGCATGAAAGCGGCAAGAGTCGGTGCGATTTATAAAGTGGGAATTCCGACGATCATCATGCAGGCGCTGAACAGTATGATGGTGACCGCATTTAACGCGATTCTGCTGCCGTTTTCCTCCACGGCAGTGGCCTTTTTCGGCGTCTATTACAAGCTGCAGAATTTCCTGTTTATGCCGCTGAACGGCCTTGGACAGGCCTCCATACCGATTGTGGGATACAACTTCGGGGCAAAGAACCAGAAGAGGATCAAAGAGGCATTGAAAATTGTTTACCCGACGGCGATTGTGATCGCAGTGGTTGGAACGGTTCTCTTCCAGCTTTTCCCGAGACAGCTGCTGGGACTGTTTTCGGCAGGAGAGTCCATGCTTGCCATCGGAGTGCCGGCATTAAGAGTGATTTCTATCTCTTTTGCTGTGGCGTCTGTCACGATGATTACCGGATATTTTTTGTCCGGTCTGGGAGACGGAGTTACCAATATGGTGGGAGCTTTTCTGCGGCAGTTTGTGCCTCTGATTCCGGCGGCATGGCTGTTTGCGAAATTCGGCGGAATCCAGGCAGTATGGTATGCCATCTGGATCTCTGAGATCTGCGGTGCGGTCTATGCAGTGGCAAGACTGTTCCGGAAACGAAAGGTGCTGGGAATATAGCGGGATTGAAAAACCGAA
>JAQYOA010000025.1 GCA_028727605.1 Lachnospiraceae bacterium | reverse complement strand
CTCCGATAATGGAGACAACGGAATACTTTTCCTTTTTCAGATCTCTTGCTTTTACATATCCCACACCGGCTGATATAGAAGTGGAACTGTGTCCCGTATCAAATACATCACAGTCACTTTCCGACCGTTTGGGAAAGCCGCTCATGCCTCCCTCCATGCGAAGCGAAGCAAATCCGTCTTTGCGCCCGGTCAGAATCTTATGGGTATAGGATTGATGTCCGACATCCCAGATCAGTTTATCTTCCGGAAGATGAAAAACCCGGTGCAAAGCGATCGTCAGTTCCACAACACCCAAATTGGAAGCAAGATGTCCTCCCGTTTTGCTGAGTGATTCAATGATGAAGCTGCGAATTTCCTCTGCCAGCGCCGGAAGATCTTCCGCAGGGATGTTTTTTATATCATTTGGTTTCTGTATCTTTTCTAACATAGATTGTCCCTTATTTTCTTCTGACTACCAGATATTCCAGCAGTTTTGTAAGAAAAGTTTTCTCATTGGGAGCAGAAGTCTGATTCAGTCTTTCAATTGCCTGATTTGTCAGATATTCAGCCTTAGTTCTCGCCTCTTCCACCCCAAAAAGTGTTACGTAAGTCGTCTTCTGATTTTTCTCGTCACTGAACACCGGTTTCCCCAGTTCTTCCACTGTGGAAGTAATGTCCAGAATATCATCCTCTATCTGAAAAGCGATACCGACATCTGAACCAATCTGTTCCATCAGCCGGATTTGCTCTTCCCCTGCTCCTGCAAGGGCTGCTCCTGCCATCAGCGACGCTTCAATCAGGGCTGAAGTCTTATTCTCATAAATATAGTTCAGCATCTCTTCATCCACGGAAAACCGACCTTGCTTTTCATTTGTCACGTCAACACTCTGACCTCCAAGCATACCATAAATTCCGGTTTTCTGAGACAGGATCTTCAGCGCTCTGACACATTCCTTTGGATGCTCTGTTTTCTCAAACACCTTTAGTGCCGTTTCATAGGCGTAATTGAGCAGGGCATCCCCTGCAAGTACACCCATTGCCTCTCCAAAAACCACATGCGTCGTTTTTCGTCCTCTGCGATATTCATCATTGTCAATCGCAGGAAGATCATCATGAATCAGGGAATGCGTATGAATCATTTCAATCGCTGCCATAAACGGATACACATCGGTTTCTTTGCCCCCGAAAAGCTGATAGGACTCCTGCATAAGCAGCGGGCGGATCCGTTTTCCGCCTGCAGTCATGCTATAATTCATCGCTTTCGCCAGTTCCGATGCAAATCCGGCTTCCACGGGCAGATATTCATAGACAATCGCCTGAACTTCTCTGGTCTTTTCTTCCAGTATTTCATTAAAATTCTGTAAGTGTTCCATCCTGATTCATCTGGAGCATTTTCTTCTCCACCATATCAATCTTTCCGTTGCAATACCGGAGAAGCTCCATTCCCTCCTTATAGACCCGGAAGGACTCTTCCAGGGTAATTTCGCTGCTTTCCAATTGCTGAATCAATTGATCCAGTTCTCCAAACGCCGTCTCCAAAGTCTTTTCTGAATCCATACTGTTCCTTTCCCTGCTGCTGTTCTGTTCACTTCTGATCAGTCAATCCCGCAGAACGGACACCGTTTCTGTGACTCTGGCAGAAATCACTCCGTCTTTGACACAGATCCGCACCTCATCGTTTTCCTTTACATCACTGATACTGCGAACGGAACGCCCTTCTTTTTCCACATAGGAATACCCCTGATTCAGTTTCTCCAGAGGAGACAGTCCTTTCATTTTCTGGATATACAGTTCCATTTGGTGATGTGCATCCTGCAGAGAACCCTCCATCGCATCCTGCAAACGCCGTTCCAGATCGATGAGACGCTGACGCTGCTCTCTGATTTTATATTCCGGACTTGCATGATTCCACCGCAATTCCAGCTCAGACAGTCTGTTTTTACAGACCCCCAGCTGATGCAGCATCGCATAATTCATACGCTTCTTGTATGCCGTGATCTGTTCCAGAATCCCACGCACATCGGCAACAGCCAGTTCCGCTGCCGCAGAAGGTGTCGGTGCGCGCAGATCTGCTGCATAATCTGCGATCGTCGTGTCTGTCTCATGTCCGACAGCCGAAATGATCGGCGTTCTGCATTCAAAAATCGCCCGGGCTACCGCTTCTTCATTGAATGCCCAGAGATCTTCAATAGAGCCGCCGCCTCTTCCTACGATAATTACATCCAGATGAAGCTGATCAAGCAATTGAATTCCCCGTACAATACTCTCTGCGGCACCCTCTCCCTGAACAAGAGCGGGACAGAGAATAATCTGAATATACGGATTCCTGCGATAGGAAATGTTTCTGATATCCTGTATGGCCGCTCCGGTTGGAGCTGTCACAACCCCGAGACGCTGTACAAAGGAAGGAATCGGCTGCTTATATTCCTGCGCAAACATCCCCATCTCTTCCAGCTGCTGCTTTAACGCAAGAAACCGCTCATAAAGAAGTCCGGATCCTTCCAGGGTGATCTCCTTTGCGTAAACCTGATAGCGCCCGTCCCTTTCATAGACACTGACACTGCCTCCCACTATCACATTGTCACCGTTTTTCATCGCAAATGCCAAACCTCTTCTGGCACTCGCAAACATGACACAGGAAATCATTCCCGTGTCATCTTTCAGTGAAAAATACAGGTGCCCGGACGGATGATATTTGCAGTTGCTGACCTCTCCCCGGATATAAATACGGTTCAGCATAAAATCCTGATCGAACATATTTCTCACATAGGCATTTACCTGGCTGACCGTATATACACTCTGATTTTTATTTCTCATCATTCTCTCTTGCCAGTTTTCCGAGAATTCCATTGATAAATGATGCGGATTCCTCTCTTCCGAAACTCTTAGCCAGTTCAACTGCCTCATTGATGGCAACTCCTACCGGAATCTCGTCATCATACTTCATCTCATAAAGAGCAAGACGCAGAATGGCAAGATCCACTTTTCCCATTCGACTGGTCTTCCAACCCTCGGAAACCTGATTCAGCATTTCATCGATTTCGTCAATATGCTCTGTCACACGACGATATTTTTCTTCAATATACAACTGATCCTTCGGCTGTATCTCCTCATCCCCGGTGAATTCGAAATACAGGGAAAGCTGCTGCGGCATCTCCTCTTCTTTCTGAAATTCGGCGGTATAGAGGAGCTTGAATATATTTTCACGCAACTTGCTTCTGTTCATCGTTTTTTCTTATCCCTTCTTTAAACTTGGTAACATAAAACCGCGGAGTTAAGAGCCCTGCCTTATTCCCCCGCGGTTCTTTCGATCTTACTTTGACTGTTCCATATCCACGCCTGCAATGGCTACATTTACGTCGGAAACTTCCAGGCCGGTCATATTCTCAATTGCTGACTTTACTTTTTCCTGTACCGTCTGACTTGTCTTAGGAATCTCATAACCGTACTTGATATTTAAAGCAAGGTCAACACACACCACACCATCCAGTACATCTACCTTAACTCCTCTGGACAGATTCTTCATGCCAAGCTTTCCTACCAGTTCATTGGTAATATTGCCTGCCATGGAGGCAACACCTTCCACTTCCGTCGCAGCAAGTCCGGCAATAATCGCTACTACTTCATCGGCAATCTGAACAGTCCCGATTCCTTCATCATCATATATTGTATAAGTATTTCTTTTGGGATTTTTTGCCTCTGCCATTTTAAGAACCTCCTCCTTGGCTGACTTTCTCTTATTATACCAAAGAATTCATAAAAATAAAAGGATTTTTATATGAAAACTCTTTCCCGTTACTTCCCATTTCCTTCCGTCCGGTCCGCAAACATTGCATGCGCATCCGGTGTATTGGCAAGACCGCCCTGACCGGTTTCCTTCAGAGTCGGATGCATCTGATCACCGATTTCCTTCATAGCATCAATTACCTGGTCCGGGCTGATGCGGCTTTCAATTCCCGCAAGAGACATATCCGCTGCGGAAAGCGCGTTGACCGCCCCGATGACATTTCGCTTTACGCAGGGTACCTCAACCAGACCTCCCACCGGATCACAGACCAGACCAAGCAAATTTTTCAATGCCATCGCACAGGCATGGCTAATCTGGGAAGGCGTACCTCCTCCCAGATAAGTCAGCGCACCCGCAGCCATTGCACTGGCGGTTCCGATCTCCGCCTGACAGCCTCCGAGAGCTCCCGCAATATAGGCCCGGCCGGCGATAACCTGTCCGATACCCGCTGCCACATAGAGTGCTTCGGTAATCCGTTCATCCGATGTGCCATATTCTTTTTGATAATTTACCAGAACAGCCGGAAGAACGCCGCAGGCACCGGCTGTAGGTGCAGCAACGATCCGCTTCATGCAGGCATTGGATTCTCCCATGGCCAGAGCGGAGGCAATGATATTTCCGGCGAATTTTCCGCAAAGTGCTCTGCCTTCTCCCACATAGGATTTCATGGCAGCGCCTGCACCGCCCACCAGTTGACTGTGTGAACGCAGAGAGGCATCGTAATTCTGATCTGCCTCTTTCATAGCCTCCCACATGCCTGCCATTGTTCTTTGCGAAGTCTGACGGTCCACGCCGCGCTCATTCACATCATCAAGAAGAATTGCCTCCGCAAAAGTAATTCCCTTTTCCAGACAGTCGGTTTCAATTTCATTCAGCGACATATAGGACATGGTTATCTCTCTCCTTCCGTCACATTAATGTAAGTTACTTTTACAACTCCTTCCAGATGTTCCAGCCACTTCAGGGATTCCGCAGGTATGTCCTGATCCGTCTCCACCACCATGACAGCAGAACCGCCGCGTTTGTCCCGATACAGCGACATATTTGCGATGTTCACTGATTTATGAGCCAGCATGGAAGTTACTTCTGCCACGTGTCCGGGCTGATCCAGGTTATGCACAATCAGAGTCGGCATCTCGCAGGTGCAGTTTACATCCAGACCATCCAGACGATTAATCATAATCCGACCGCCTCCAAGAGAGCATGCCTGAACATTCAGCTCCCGTCCGTTCTCTCCTTCCACCTCAAGAATGACAGAATTGGGATGAGCGCCGGACAGATTTGCCGTTCCGAATTCATAGACAAGTCCTTCTTCTTTTGCTGCGGAAAAACTGTCCGGAATCCGAATGTCATCCGGTGACATTCCAAGCAGTCCTGCAACCAGTGCACGATCCGTACCGTGCCCTAATCCTGTCGCTGAAAAAGAACCATACATCAAAATTTTCGCTTTTACCGGTTTTTCGCCCAAAAGTTTTCTCGTCATCTGGCCGATCCGTACGGCTCCGGCAGTATGGGAACTGGACGGTCCCACCATCACCGGGCCTAAGATGTCAAACAAATTCATACTTTTTTCCCGCCTTCAAACCACTGCCAAAAGATCAGTTGCGACTGAATTCTTCCAATACAAGGTCGCTGTTTCTCTCCTCGACCATACCGACACTCCAGGGATTGATAAAGAGCAGCAGCGGATTTCCTTTCAGATCCATAACCTTCTTCATATCGGAGGTACCCTGAATACGATCCAGCTGAACCTCTTCTTTATTCGCAATCCATCGAATATGCTCATAAGGAAGATTTTCCAGGCGAATCTCCACATTGTATTCATTTTCAAGACGATATTTCAAGACATCAAACTGCAGAACACCGACAACTCCAACAATAATCTCTTCCATTCCGCCCTTGTATTCCTGGAAAATCTGAATCGCACCTTCCTGGGCAATCTGAGAAATTCCTTTTACAAACTGTTTTCTCTTCATGGTATCTACCTGGCGGACTCTTGCAAAATGTTCCGGTGCAAAGGTCGGAATTCCCTCATACGCAAACTTTTTGCCAGGTACACAGATCGTATCTCCAATGGAAAAAATACCCGGATCAAAAACTCCGATAATATCTCCTGCAAATGCCTCATCAACCACATGACGGTCACTGGCCATCATCTGCTGAGGCTGAGACAGTCTCATTTTTCGATCACCCTGTACATGATAAACCTCCATACCGGCATCAAACCGTCCCGAGCAGATTCTCATAAAGGCAATGCGGTCACGATGAGCCTTATTCATATTCGCCTGAATCTTAAAAACAAAAGCAGAAAAATCCTCTTTCATGGGATCAACCACACCGCAGTCAGCAGTTCTCGGAAGCGGCGGCATCGTCATCGCAAGGAAATGTTTTAAGAATGTCTCAACACCGAAGTTCGTAAGGGCAGACCCGAAAAACACCGGTGATAATTCACCCTTACTCACCTTCTCCTGATCAAATTCAGCACTCGCGCCATCCAGAAGTTCGATTTCCTCCAGAAGCTGCTCTTTCTGATCCTCATCTACCACGTCAAGAAGATGCGGATCATCCACGCTGATTTCTTCCTCAATACCTTCCTTCGTACCTTTCATAGTATCCGAGAAAGTAAGCACCTTTTGTGTATTCCGGTCATATACTCCCCGGAACTTCTTTCCGGAACCGATCGGCCAGTTGATCGGACAAGTGGCAATTCCCAGTTCTTTTTCAATGTCATCCAGAAGTTCAAATGTATCATTGGCATCACGATCCATCTTATTGATGAACGTGAAAATGGGAATATGACGCATCACACAGACTTTGAACAGCTTTCTTGTCTGTGCCTCGACACCTTTCGAGGCATCAATTACCATGACAGCAGAATCCGCGGCCATCAGTGTACGGTACGTGTCTTCCGAGAAATCCTGATGTCCCGGTGTATCCAGAATATTAATGCAGTAACCGTCATAATTAAACTGCAGCACAGACGAGGTAACGGAAATACCACGTTCTTTTTCGATCTCCATCCAGTCGGAAACCGCATGTCGTGCAGTAGCCTTTCCC
>JAQYOA010000024.1 GCA_028727605.1 Lachnospiraceae bacterium | reverse complement strand
ATTCGTGCCGGTTTCCAGAAAGCGACCTCTGCAATCCTGGACGGAAACATTACGACACTGATCGCTGCAGCAGTTCTGTATGCGTTTGGAAGCGGAAGTGTCCGCGGTTTTGCAATGACACTGGCACTTGGTATTGTTCTTTCCATGTTTACTGCACTGGCAGTTTCAAGACTCCTTGTTAACTGCCTGTATAGTTCCGGCATCAAAAACGAAAAATGCTACGGAAAACAGAAACCGAGAAAGAAACTTTCCTTTGTGGAACACAAAAAGATTTATTTCACCATTTCCGTAATTCTGATGCTGATTGTTCCGGTTGGCATGCTGGTGATGAACGCAGTGAAAGGCAGTCCGCTGAATTTCGGTCTGGATTTCAAAGGCGGTACCTCTGTCACTGTACCGTTCAATGAGAATTATACCATTGCGGAACTGGAAAGCCAGGTACAGCCTCTGGTGGAGAATATTACAAATGATTCTGATATTCAGATGACGAAAGTGGTAGACAGCAACGATGTCATCATTAAAACAAGATCCCTTTCTCTGGAAGAAAGAGAAGCGCTTTACAACGATCTGGAGAGCGAATTTGGTGTGGATGTTTCCAACATCACGTTTGACAACATCTCATCTACCATCAGTAAAGAGATGAGTGCGAATGCCACGAAAGCCGTTATCATTTCCGTGATCTGTATGCTGCTGTATATTTGGTTCCGTTTCCGTGATATCCGCTTTGCATCCAGTGCGATTCTGGCACTGATTCATGATATTGCGGTAGTATTCGGCTTTTATGTGTTTTCCAGAATTTCCGTTGGCAATACCTTTATCGCGTGTATGCTGACGATTCTCGGTTATTCCATCAACAGCACCATTGTTATTTTTGACCGTATCCGTGAGAATATGCCAAACTTAAAGAGAGAATCTCTGGAAGCGCTGGTGGATCAAAGCATTACAGATACTCTGACCAGAAGTATCTACAGTTCACTGACTACGTTTGTCATGATTTTCGTTCTGTTCCTGATGGGAGTATCCTCGATCCGTGATTTTGCGGCTCCGCTCATGGTGGGTATTATCAGCGGTGCCTATACCTCTGTTTGTCTGACCGGCTCTCTGTGGTATGTGATGAAACACTACGGAAAGAAAAAGTATGTTCCGGCCGCTGCAAAAGCAGAGAAAACAGGATCACAAAAAACAAAAAAGAAATAATCACAGCATAGATGCTGCAAAAAAAGAAACGCCTGAGTATTTTAAACTCCGGCGTTTCTTGCTGTTTGAGAAAAACTGTGATATGATGCTCTACAGATATTTTCGGACAAGAAGTTTTGCGCAAAATCAAAAAGCAGGAGTGGAGAAAAATCATAATATGAATGGGGAACGATGGGTTGTATCGGCAAAGCGTGCAGATTTTGCCGAGATTGCAAAAAAATATGGCATTGATCCTGTGATTGCCAGATTGATCCGCAACCGGGATGTCATCGGAGACGATGCGATACAGGAATATTTGTACGGAAATCTTGACGATCTCCATAATCCGCTCCTTATGAAAGATATGGAACATGCCGTAGAAATTCTGGCGGAGAAAATCAGGGAGAAAAAACCGATTCGTATCATTGGTGACTATGACATTGACGGTGTGATGTCTACCTATATTCTGCTGACCGGTCTTTTGGAGCTGGGAGCAGATGTGGATGTGAAGATTCCGGACCGGATTGTGGACGGTTATGGTATGAATGAGCATTTGGTGCGCCAGGCGGCTGAGGACGGGAGAGATACGATACTGACCTGCGATAATGGTATAGCAGCCATAGCGCAGATTGCACTGGCAAAAGAACTTGGCATGACGGTGGTTGTTACAGATCATCATGAAGTGCCTTATGAGGAAGCGGAAGGAGGGCAGCGCAGATATCTGCTGCCAGAGGCAGACGCAGTTGTGAATCCTAAGCAGAAGGATTGTCCGTATCCCTTTAAAGGACTTTGCGGAGCAGCGGTTGCCTGGAAACTGATTCAGTCGCTGGAAGCGTACTGTGGATATGAAAAAACGTACAGTTACCGCTTTCTGGAATTTGTCGCAATTGCGACGATCGGGGATGTGATGGATCTACAGGGGGAAAACCGTATTCTGGTAAAAGAAGGTCTGAAGGCGCTTCATCGCACGGAAAATTTTGGACTGGCGGAACTGATTCGGGTTCAGGGAATTGAAAAGGAGGCGGTGACTCCCTATCATATCGGATTTGTAATCGGTCCGTGTCTGAATGCGTCGGGCCGTCTGGATACGGCAGAGCGTTCACTGCAGCTTTTGCTGGCAAAAGATCAGGCACAGGCGGCAAAGCTGGCCGGAGATCTGAAAAATCTGAATGAAAGCCGGAAAGAACTGACTCGTCAGGGTGAGGAACAGGCCATTTCCATCGTAGAATCTTCCACGCTGAAGGACGATGATGTACTTGTCGTATATCTTCCGGAATGTCACGAGAGCCTGGCCGGAATCATTGCCGGAAGATTGAGGGAACATTTTCACAAACCTTCTTTTGTGATTACAAGATGTGAAGAGGGGGTAAAAGGTTCCGGGCGTTCCATTGAAGCATATTCCATGTACGAAGAATTGTGTAAATGCCGGGAACTGTTTACTAAATTTGGCGGGCATCCGATGGCGGCCGGGCTGTCTATGGAAAGTGAAGAGATGGTTGACAGACTGAGGGTGGAATTAAACCGGAATTCGTCATTGACCGAAGAGGACTTCTATGAGAAGGTGACCATCGATGTTGCTATGCCGATCTCCTATATCAGCAAAAGCCTGATTCATCAGATGGAACTGCTCGCACCCTTTGGGAAAGGAAATACAAGACCATTGTTTGCACAGAAAGGACTCACTGTACTAAACTGCAGAATCTTTGGGAAAAATAAAAATGTAGTGAAAATGCAGCTTCGGGATCCGGGCGGTTATCTGATGGACGGAGTTTATTTCGGGGATGGTCCGAAGTTTGTCTCTTATGCAGATACGCATCCGGTGATGTCCCTTGCCTATTATCCGTCCATCGACAGCTGGAATGGAAGGGAAACTCTTCAGATTACAATTCAGAGTTATCAGTAGCGTTTGACTCGAAAGAGGATTAATGCTATACTAGAAAATGGATTGTCAGTTTTTGTCATCTGAAAGAGAAGAAATGCGCTATGAGACTTTCACAATTATTTTGAAAGGGGTAAAAGTCCTATGAAAAAAATTGAAGAATATGTGAGAAGTATTCCGGATTTTCCGGAACCAGGTATTATTTTCCGGGATGTCACGTCAGTTCTGCAGGATGCAGATGGCTTAAAGCTGGCCATCGATTCGATGCAGAAATTTGTGGAAGAAGTGGATTGTGATGTGATCTGCGGTACGGAGTCCAGAGGATTTATTTTTGGTATGCCGATTGCATATAATCTTCATAAACCCTTTATTCTGATCCGCAAGAAGGGCAAGCTTCCTATGGAAACTGTAGAGGAAAGTTACGATCTGGAGTATGGAAGTGCCACAATCGAGATGCATGCAGATGCAATTAAACCGGGCCAGAAAGTTGTCATTATTGACGATTTGATTGCTACGGGCGGTACGGTCGAGGCCTGTGCAAAACTGATCGAACGTCTGGGCGGTACGGTATCGAGAATAGTGTTCCTGATGGAACTTGAAGGCCTCAAAGGCCGTGAAAAGCTGAAAAACTATGATGTAAAATCTGTAATTCATTATGAAGGAAAATAAAGCATCCGCCCGTTCGTGCGATGCGGTATTGTTCAATCAATCATGTCAGGCAGGGGATACATATGGAAGAAGAGAAGAGAATCAGCGAGAAAGAATTAAAAAAAGACTTGGCGAAGATGGAAGCCAGCGTTAAGAAGATGAAGGATTTCACAAGTCCCGAGGATCTTTATAGTGAATTGATTGGCAGTGTGAAGAAATATCACCCCTCCGGTGATATCTCATTGATTGAAAAGGCATATCGTGTTGCATATAAGGCGCATGAAGGTCAGACAAGAAAGAGCGGGGAGCCGTATATTATTCATCCGCTGTGTGTGGCGATTATTCTGGCAGATCTGGAGCTGGATAAGGAATCCATTGTGTCCGGTCTTCTGCATGATGTGGTGGAAGATACTGTCATGACGGAGGAGGAGCTGACAGAGGAATTCGGTCCCGAGGTCTCTTTGATTGTCAGCGGCGTCACAAAGCTGGGTCAGCTGAGTTATTCTGCTGATAAGGTGGAGGAACAGGCGGAGAATCTGAGAAAGATGTTCCTTGCCATGGCAAAGGATATCCGTGTCATTCTTGTAAAACTTGCAGACCGCCTGCACAATATGCGGACTGCAAAGTACTGGTCTCCTGCAAAACAGAAGGAAAAAGCAAGGGAGACGATGGATATCTATGCTCCCATTGCGCAGCGGCTTGGTATCTCCAAAATAAAGGTAGAACTGGACGATCTTTCACTGAAATATCTGGATCCGGACGCCTACTATGACCTGGTTCAAAAAGTAAATATGAAGCGGGAAGAGCGTCAGCAGTTTGTTGACGAGCGGGTTGCCGAGGTCGCAAAGCATATTCAGGAGGCAGGGATCCAGGCAGAAGTCAACGGACGGATTAAGCATTTCTTCAGTATCTATAAAAAAATGGTCAACCAGCATAAGACACTGGACCAGATTTATGACCTCTTCGCAGTGCGTATCATTGTGGAGACTGTAAAAGACTGCTATGCGGCCCTGGGTGTGATTCATGAGATGTACACACCGATTCCGGGAAGATTTAAAGATTACATTGCAATGCCAAAGCCTAACCGGTATCAGTCACTGCACACTTCTCTTATGGGTCCGAACGGACAGCCTTTTGAGATTCAGATTCGTACCTATGAGATGCACCGGATCGCAGAATACGGAATTGCAGCTCACTGGAAATACAAAGAGGCTTCCGACGGAAAAAAGACGGGACCGGAGCAGGAAGAGGAAAAATTAAGCTGGCTTCGGCAGATCCTGGAATGGCAGCAGGATATGGCCGATAATCATGAGTTCATGAGTCTGCTGAAAAGTGATCTGGATCTTTTTGCGGACAATGTATATTGTTTCAGCCCGGCAGGTGATGTCAAGACACTTCCCTGCGGATCCTGTACCATTGATTTTGCCTATTCGGTTCACAGTGCGGTAGGAAACAAAATGGTTGGAGCCAGAGTAAACGGAAAACTGGTTCCCATAGAAACCGAACTGCACAATGGAGACCGTGTGGAGATTATCACTTCCCAGAACTCCAAAGGTCCCAGCCGTGACTGGCTGAAAATTGTGAAGAGTTCCCAGGCGAAAAACCGGATTAATCAATGGTTCCGTCAGGAAAATAAGACCGATAATATATTAAAAGGCAAGGAAATGCTGACCGCCTACGCGAAGCTGAAGGGAAAAAATCTCGGTATTTATGCGAAGCCGAATTATGAAGAGGCGGTTATGCGCAAATACGGATTCCGTGACTGGGATTCCGTGCTGGCAGCGATCGGCCACGGAGGATTAAAAGAAGGTCAGGTACTCAATAAACTGATCGAATCCTACGAGAAAGAGCATAAAAAAGAGATTACGGATGAGCAGGTGCTTGAAGCGGCAGCTGAGTCCAAAGTGCTTCCGGTCAGTAAAGCAAAGGGAGGCATCGTGGTGCGAGGCATTCACGATGTGGCTGTGCGGTTCTCCAAGTGCTGCAGCCCGATCCCGGGAGATGAGATCGTGGGATTTGTAACAAGAGGCCGCGGCATTACCATTCACAGAACCGATTGTGTGAATGTTTTGAGTCTGCCGGAGTCAGAGAGAGCCCGTCTGATTGACGCGGAATGGCAGGCGGATGAGAGCGGCGGAATGCTTTATACGGTGGAAATCAGTGTTTATGCCAGCAACCGGACCGGCCTTCTTGTGGATATCTCGAAAATATTTACAGAGCGAAAGATTGATCTTGCCGCTATGAGTGTGCGTACCAGCAAACAGGGAACCGCCAGCATTGATATGACCTTTGACGTTCATAACAATGAGGAACTGAATTCCCTGATTGAAAAGGTTCGTCAGGTGGAAAGCGTGATAGATATTGAGCGTTCCAAAGGATGAGAAGGAGGAGAGGAAGCAGCGATGGTTACAGTAAAGAATCTGGTGCTCGGGATGTTGTCAGCCAACTGTTATTTCGTGCAGAATCCGGATACCGGGGAAATGTTTCTGGTGGATCCGGCGGCTTCTCCGGAGCGGATTGAAGCGCAGATTGCCGCTATGGACGGAAAACCTGCGGCGATTCTGCTGACGCACGGTCATTATGATCATATGCTGGCAGCGGATACGATCAGAAAAAAGTATGGAATCCCTGTCTATGTCCATGAAAAGGAGCAGGAACTGCTGGGTGATGGGGAGAAGAATCTTTCCGCCGTCTGGAGTGTCCGCTATACGATGCAGGCAGACTGCACGGTAAAAGAAGGGGATCTTCTTGAGATTGCCGGATACCGGATCCGGGTAATGGCGACACCGGGACATACGGCAGGCAGTGTCTGTTATTATCTGGAAGACGAACAGGTTCTCTTTTCCGGAGATACGCTTTTCTGCGAGTCCTACGGGAGATATGATTTCCCGACTTCATCGGGAAGAGATCTGATCGCTTCGGTGAAGAGACTGCTTTTGCTGCCGGAAGGAGTAAAAGTATATCCGGGGCACAATGAATCCACCGATATTGAACATGAAAAGAGGTATAATCCCCTTGCTTAAGATCAGCCTTTGTTTTAACCGAAAAGATTTTGAATACGATGTGTATTCCTTGATCAAGGCCTTCTATCCGGGGTGTGAAATCACATCCTGGTACAGCTTCGAGGAAGCGCCGGACGGGGAATTTGCATATTATGATACTGTGATCTATGAGGATGACAGCATTTCCTATACAGTTGAAGATCAGGAGAAGAAGCAGCTGGCCTGCAGGAAAGTTCTGATCAATTACAGTGAAGACCGAAAAGAGACAAAGAATGTATTAAAACGCCTGGTATACAGTACGATGACGGAAGTGACGGGAAAGAAGCTTCCCTGGGGAAATCTCACAGGTATCCGGCCCACCAAAATTCCGATGAAATTGCTGGAAGAGGGATGGAAAAATGCGGAGATTGCCGAGTATATGCGCAGGACGTACGATACCAGTAAGGAAAAAACCGCACTTGCAATCACGATCGCCAATCGCGAGCGGGAGATTTTAAAGCACATTGATTACGAGCACGGTTACAGCTTGTATGTGGGCATACCGTTTTGTCCGAGTATCTGCCTTTACTGCTCTTTTGGTTCTCACGTACTGGATAAATGGTCTCATATGGTAGAACCGTATCTGGATGCGCTGATTCGGGAACTGCATTTTATCAGCGAGCAGATGAAAGACCGTACCCTGGATACGATCTATATCGGCGGAGGCACGCCGACGACTTTGAATGCCGGGCAGATGAAGCGGCTGCTTACAGAAATTACCGGACTGTTTCCGATGGAACAGGTGCAGGAGTTTACCGTTGAAGCGGGAAGGCCGGATACTATTACGGAAGAAGTGCTTTCTGTAATCCGAAGCTTTCCGGTGACCCGGATCTCGATTAATCCGCAGACTATGAATCAGGAGACGCTGGATCTGATCGGACGGCGTCATACCGTGGAAGGGACGATTGAAAAATTTTTGCTTGCCCGGTCTCTTGGCTTTGATAACATCAATATGGATCTGATCGTGGGTCTTCCAGGAGAAGATAAGGAAAAAGTCGCGCATACACTGTCAGAAATCGAAAAGCTGAATCCGGATTCACTGACGGTACATTCTCTTGCACTGAAGCGTGCGACCCGACTGAATCTGTTCAAGGATCAGTATCAGGAGATTTCCTTTGAAAATTCTGCACAGATTATGCAGATGGCGATGGATACAGCCCATCGTATGCAGATGGGACCTTACTATATGTACCGACAGAAGAATATTGCCGGTAATTTTGAAAACGTTGGCTATTCCCGGGAGGGAAAAGCCGGTATATACAATATTTTGATTATGGAAGAAAAACAGTCGATTCTGGCTGCCGGCGCAGGGGCGTCCACAAAGTTTGTATTCGATCATGGAAACCGCATTGAGCGTGTGGAAAATGTGAAAGATTTAAAAAACTATGTGGAGCGGATTGATGAGATGATCGAGAGAAAGCGTGTCGGAATCGAGAAATATCTGCAATGAACAGGAGTTTGGATATCATGGAAAATGGTTCGGACAGAAAATTTCACATGCTGCATTATTCTCTGACAGAACAGCTGATCCATGGCATGGAAGTGAGTAATCTGGCATGGGATGTTGCGGGAGAGTTAAACATCCCGGATGATATGCGCCATGAACTTGCCGTCGCAGGGATTTTGCATGATATCGGGAAGATTCCGCTGAGTGATTACGTAGAAGAAGAGAATACACTGGTTGTAGAGGAAATGAAATTTGTACGGATGCACTCGCAACTTGGCTATGAACTGCTGAAAGGGAAAGGATTTTCCGACTTTATCCTGGACAGCATTCATTACCACCATGAAAATTACGACGGTACAGGATATCCTTCCAATCTTTCGGGGGAAAATATTCCTTACGGTGCCAGAATTCTGCGCATTTGTGATGTTTACTGTGCGCTGACATCCGACCGTCCCTATCGGAAAGCATTTGAGAAGGAAGCAGCAGTGGAGCTGATGATTGAGGAAATCAAGAATTTTGATATCAAAATGTTTCTTGCCTTCCAGAGAGCTGTCCACAACAGGCAGCAGAAAACTGTGAGCTTGGAAAATATAGATGAACTGATACGTGAGATTGTCACGAAGCGTATCTGAAAGGAGCGAAAAATGGCATTAAAAAAGAAACCGGTTACCGGTATGAAAGATATTCTCCCACGGGAGATGGCGATTCGGGATTATGTGATTCGTCTGATTAAAGAAACCTATGGAACCTTTGGATTTACCTCTATGGAAACTCCCTGCGTGGAGCACATCGAAAACCTGTTAAGCAAGCAGGGCGGCGACAATGAAAAGCTGATCTTCAAGGTGCTGAAGCGCGGAGAGAAGCTGAATCTGGAAACAGCCGAGACCGAAAATGACCTGACAGACAGCGGTCT
>JAQYOA010000023.1 GCA_028727605.1 Lachnospiraceae bacterium | reverse complement strand
ATTATACACTCTTTCCCGGCATAGCGACAACCGTTATGTTTATTTCTCATGTCTTTTTTTATCTTTTTCGGATAATATTCACTTTTCAATGTTCATTACCGGCTGAGCCGGATATAATCACTCAGGATTCCGAGAGATTATTATTTTCTTTAAAGATCAATTTAAAGCCTCACTTAAGTTCTATTTTACCTGATAATTGTCTAAAGGAAAACCCCTAAATGAAAAAAATATGTAAGGCCAGCCGCTTTTCTTCTGGCCGGCTGGCATCTATTTTAAGCAATCGAAGAAGAAATGTATGGTACTTCACTCAAAAATTCCAACCTCCGGTACATGATTCGATTGCGAATCTTGTTTCTACATTTCTCTCTACACCATATCATACGCTGCACACCGGAAAATGTGCCGGTCCCGGCAGCTTTTATTCCGTCTCCGGCGGCAGATAGATCATGGGATCCAGTGTTTTCCCATCTTTCTTCAGCTGAAAATACAGGTTGCTTCCCTCTTTTACGTAATATTTGGTCGGCTGGGCAATCGTGCCGATCTGTGTACCCGCCTCAATTTGATCTCCTACCGCCAAATTAACATCTTTTAACTGGCCATATACTGCCTGATAACCGTTCCCCATATCCATCGTTACCGTTGTGCCGGTTCGCGCATCCTGTTCAATCAGAAGAACCTCGCTGTTCGCCACGGTCCTTACCGGTGTTCCCTCAGCTGCTCCAAGAACTACTCCCGGATTACACCGATAAAGATCCAGCGTCGGAAAATAAACGGTACTCTCCATACTGTACGGAATAAGTACCTCAGTGCCTTCCGCAGGAAGCATCAAAACGGTTCCCTCATTGAAATCCAGAGGAAAGCTGACAGTCTCTCCCACCGTCTCAACCACTTCTTCCGGTTCCGCTTTTGTTTCTTCCTCTTCTCCTGATTCTTCCTGAATCGCAATTTCTCCGTCTGCTCCTGCAGATGTCTCCTGTATCGTATCCGCTTCACTGCTCTTATCTTCCACGGTAAATTCCTCGGACAGGGCAGCCGTCATCTCATTCTCATCGTTTTCCGACTGATTTTCCACAGCTGTGCTGTCTTCCCATTCTGTCCGCGTCTCTTCTTCTGTTGTGTGTCCGGATTGATTCCATGTAATAACCCCACCTGCAATAAGCACTGCCAGCGCCGCTGTAATCACACCAACCCGATACTTGTTTCTTCTCGTTCTCATATTCTTCACCTCTGCCAATACATGATAAGATTTCGTACACTCATAGGATTGCCTCTTTTTCAGAAATCTATACATGCAAGCTCTGCTTTCGGAAAATAAAACTGAAGAATTTCCTGATAATCAGCCCCTTCCATTGCCATAATTCCGGCACCATACTGACACAACCCAAATCCATGCCCAACACCCTGACATACAAAACGGATCTCTTCTTCTCCAAACTGTATCAAAAAACAGGAAGAAGAAAGCCCAAAAAGCTTTCGAAAACGCTCACCGGAAAGTACTGTATTTCCCACACGAATTTTCATTACATATCCCGCCTGATCACGGGAAAGAATTTCCAGCTGCTTCTCCAGGTCCCCTTCCGGTTTTTCTCCTGTTTCCAAATATAATCTGTTTTTCACTTCCCCGGAACTGATTGTACATTCAGACAGATAGTATGGCCCTTCCAGATCACAGCTGTTTTCCACTTTGGTAAGCCATCCATAGGAAGTATCGGAAAACACCTCCAGGCCTTCTCTGGTACCTCCGTTTCCCGCAAGAAAATAAGCACCATCGACTACTTCTCCGCAATAGCGAAGCACTGTTTTTCTTGTTTCCCCGGCCGCCTTTTCACAGATTTCCATCTCTTTTGAAAATTCCTTTTCCTGCCACCCCAACTGTTCTTTTTTCTGCTGCAGCTCAAGGTACAGTTTTTCTTCCGTATCTCCCTCTTCAAATCTTTTCCGGTAACGGCTTCGGATTAAAACAGTCTGCGCCTTTACAGCCTCAAAGGGGTACTCCTCCGGAATTTCCAGTACAGCCTCATTTGCCACAAGCACCTCAAGTGCTGCTTCCCGATCCTCTTCCGGCAAAGTGCCGCCTCCTGCGATAATCGCAGTTATCATCGGTATAAGCATACAGCTAAAAATACCTCTTCCGGATAAATGTTCCCACTTTTTCACTTTCCATACCGCCGGATCTGATTCTGTCTACTCTATCATATGTATCAGAATCCAAATGTACCTGAAACAAACAAAAAACACCGGATATCCACCGAGTTTCCAGGTTTCGGAAAACTTATCCACAAAATTAATCTTTTTTGTTCATTCTCTGTGTAAAGAAAAATGAGAGAACGTTATTATGGTTCTCTCATCTTTCCTACACGCTATTCTGTTAATCTTCCGTAAACAGTGATCGCATCCCTGACATTCGCGGTATCAGAACCGGAGAATGTCATTGCACCTGCTGTAACTAATATGTACTCTTTTTCGCTATATTTTGCAAAGCTTGCAAGACACAAACCGGCTTCATCCGTGTAACCGGTTTTTCCGCCTTCTATAACAGCACCATTATCTAAAGTTGTACTGAATTGATTATCGTTGAATTTCCCAAACATGGTACTATACACAGTAATACCTTCCGCATGCCCGGATAACGCTTCTGTTGTATACTTAGAAGAAGAAATCACCGTACGGAATGTATCATTCTGCAGACTGTAATTCATTAGTTTTGCAATATCCTGACAAGTAGAATAATGCTCTTCCTGATGCAGACCCGTACAGTTTGCAAACTGTGTTCCTGACATTCCAAGTTCTGCAGCCTTATCATTCATTAACTTTACAAATTCTTCCTCTGATCCGCTGATTTTCTGCGCCAGAGTCAGACACGCATCTGCTCCGGAAGGAAGAAGAACACCGTACAGAAGTGATCGAACCGTTACTTTTTCATAAGGATAAAATCCTGCAACAGAAGCTCCCTGCTCTGTCAGTGAAGCAAAAATTTCTTCCGGTACAGTAATCGTTTCATCAAGATTCTGAAGTTTTTCGATGGCGAGAATCGCAGTCATGATTTTCGTCATGGACGCCGGATAAATACGTTCTTCCCCTGCAAGATCCATCAGAACTGCCATATCGTCTCTTCGAACCAGATACGCATAGCTGCTGTTTAATCCTTCCGAAGAAATCTGTTCTGCCTGCTGCACTTCCTGTGTCGGCTCCGGCGTAGGAGTCTCTGTAATTTCATTTTCCAACAGTTCCTCATCTATCTGACTTTGCTGCTGCACTTCTTCTTCCTGCGTCACCACAGAGCTGTCCGAAGTAAGATCCTGGCCTTTTTCCTGCTCTTTCATCTTACTTCCCAGATATACCATACCTGCAGCTACAAGAACTAACAAGATACACAGAATTACTGTGGAAATGATCTGTTTCCTCTTTCTTTTGCGTCTCATACATTTTCCTCCATGATTCCTGCCGCAACCTTCATTGCAAAGCATTTGAACAACGCTATGATAAAAAAATTATAACCTATTTTTGTTTTCCCTTCAATAATAAATGTTTTCTTTCAACATTACCGTATATTTTTACATAAAAAAAATCGGAAATCCATATACCGGATTTCCGACACCATACAGTCATGAAGCATCGGGGATTCGAACCCCGGACAACTTGATTAAAAGTCAAGTGCTCTACCGACTGAGCTAATGCTCCAAAAATGCCTAGTTCCGGAATCGAACCAGAGACACGAGGATTTTCAGTCCTCTGCTCTACCAACTGAGCTAACTAGGCATGAATTGCGGGAGTAGGATTTGAACCTACGACCTTCGGGTTATGAGCCCGACGAGCTTCCAGACTGCTCCATCCCGCGATATATAAATTTTCCAAGACTCGAAATCTTTCGAGTCAAGCCGATGATCGGACTCGAACCGATAACCTGCTGATTACAAATCAGCTGCTCTGCCAATTGAGCCACATCGGCCGATCGCCTATTGGCGAATGGATGGTGGTGGATTCGAACCACCGAAGCAATTTGCAGCAGATTTACAGTCTGTCCCCTTTGTCCACTCGGGAATCCATCCATACAGTCTCATGAACATATTGTTCACAAAGCCCTGACAATAATAGAATATACCATATCAACTATTAAAAAGCAAGATCATAATTTTAAAATTACCGGCTTTGCTGCATATTGTTTTTCCTACGGTATTTACTCTTCCTCATACCTCAACACAATCGCGGATGTTCCGGGAAGTGTCACGGTGACCTTACCGGAAACAATGGGATACTCATGCTCTTTAGCATCAAATCCGTCTGCGGTTGTGAGCATCTCGCATTGCATAACACCCTCCTTAGGTGCACCAATATACCAGACTTCCATTTCCCTGGTAATTTCGTGATCGTTATTATTAATAAGAACCGCTGTACATGCATGACGGTTGAAACGTCCATAACCCAGAATGTTATAATCTCCATCCATAAATTTCAGGGATCCGGTTAACAGCTCCTCACTCTCTTTATGAAGACGGATCATTTCCTTGTGGAAACGGATGAGTTCCGTATCTTCCTGCCCCCATGGATAGGTTCTACGATTATCCGGATCGGTAAAGCCGCATACTCCGGCTTCATCACCATAGTAAATGGTCGGTGCGCCCGGCCAGGTCATCTGAATCATAACAGCCTCACGCATCACGGCTTTATTAACTCCTTCATTTGCCGCCTGGGAGCCTAACGTATTGGTTCTTCCTACCTTATGATTGGTTCTTGTTAAAAAACGGGAATGATCATGATTGGATAATTCGTTCATGGCAATCTGTAAGGACGGTGTCGTAAAGCTTGCCATATGATAGCGCATAGCCTGTAAAAAGCTGTCTGCATTGCCAAGCATATCTCCTCGGAAGTCATCGCTGTGCTTCTGCATACCGGTCAAAAACCAGG
>JAQYOA010000022.1 GCA_028727605.1 Lachnospiraceae bacterium | reverse complement strand
AACGAAGAAATCTAATATCATTCTCTGTCTCATATCCGACCAGCGCAATGCGGTGGTCTTGTTTTTGTGCCTTATTTCAACCTGTATAAAATTTTCAAAGTTCACTAATTTCTGCTTGACTTTTTATTTGCAGACTATTTTTTGCTGTTTTTCACAATTGATTTATACTTTTTTAAGAAGACCTGCCGCTTTTCCCAATTGTATTTCCCCATTTTTTGTCGTATAATGTGTAAGGTTCTTTCTTATTTATTATTATCTTATATTACTAATGAGATCCCATAGAACATGTCGTCCGACTCCTACGTCCGGATGATGGGATTCCCAAAAGGAGTTATAAAATCTATGAGTGAACAAAAATATACCTTAGGAATCGATATCGGTTCCACAACTGTAAAAATCGCCATTCTGGACGAGGAACAGACGCTGTTATTCGCTGACTATGAGCGGCATTTCGCAAATATCCAGGAAACGCTCGCATCTCTTCTCGGAAAGGCTTTTGACGCCCTCGGCGAGCTTACACTTTGCCCTGTCATTACCGGAAGCGGCGGTCTGACACTGGCAAATCATCTGGAAATCCCCTTTGTCCAGGAGGTTATTGCAGTTTCCACCTCCTTGAAAACGCTGGCTCCCAAGACGGATGTTGCCATCGAGCTCGGCGGAGAGGATGCAAAGATCATTTATTTTGAAGGCGGAAACGTAGAACAGCGCATGAACGGTATCTGCGCAGGAGGCACCGGTTCCTTTATTGACCAGATGGCTTCGCTTCTGCAGACCGATGCCACGGGCCTTAACGAATACGCCAAACATTACAAAGCGATCTATCCCATCGCCGCCCGCTGCGGTGTCTTTGCCAAAACAGATATCCAGCCGCTGATCAACGACGGAGCAACCAAGGAGGATCTTTCCGCCTCCATTTTCCAGGCTGTCGTCAATCAGACGATCTCCGGACTGGCCTGCGGAAAACCGATTCGCGGCCATGTGGCATTCCTTGGAGGACCGCTTCACTTTCTATCCGAGCTGAAAGCCGCTTTCGTCCGCACACTGAAGCTGGACGAGGAGCATACCATCGCTCCGGACAATTCTCATCTGTTTGCAGCCATCGGCTCCGCTATGAATGCCGACGGAAAAACCAGCATTTCTCTTCTTGCACTGAAAAAACGTCTGGAAGAAAAAGTTGCCATGGATTTCGAAGTGGCGCGTATGGAGCCTCTGTTCAAGGATCAGCAGGAATACGACGAATTTCTGGAGCGCCAGAGTGTCAACAATGTGGTCACATCCGATCTGTCCACCTACGAGGGCAACTGTTTCCTGGGCATCGACGCCGGATCTACCACAACCAAAGCGGCACTTGTAGGAGAAGACGGATCTCTTTTGTATTCCTTCTACAGCAACAACCATGGAAATCCTCTCGCGACATCCATCCGTGCGATTCAGGAAATTTACACGTTAATGCCGGATTCTGCCCGCATCGCCTGGTCCTGCTCCA
This sequence comes from Lachnospiraceae bacterium, assembly GCA_028727605.1. GTDB lineage: Bacteria > Bacillota > Clostridia > Lachnospirales > Lachnospiraceae > Fusicatenibacter. The sequence goes on along the minus strand of JAQYOA010000022.1, from coordinate 25,008 downwards.
CCGGTTACGGGGAAGCTCTGATCAAAGCCGCACTGCTTCTGGATGAGGGAGAAGTGGAAACCATCTCCCATTACTACGCGGCAGCTTTCTTTGACCCGGAAGTAGACTGTATCCTGGATATCGGCGGCCAGGATATGAAATGTATCAAGATTAAGAACGGCACAGTCGACAGCGTACAGCTCAATGAGGCATGTTCTTCCGGCTGCGGTTCCTTTATTGAAAATTTTGCGCAGTCGCTGAATTACAGTGTGCAGGATTTCGCTCACGAAGCCCTGTTTGCCAGCCATCCCATCGACCTCGGTACGCGCTGCACGGTATTTATGAACTCCAAAGTAAAACAGGCACAGAAAGAAGGCGCTACCGTAGCCGATATTTCCGCCGGTCTTGCCTACTCGGTCATCAAAAATGCTCTGTATAAGGTAATCAAAGTGTCCGACGCCACAGAACTTGGACGCCACATCGTCGTTCAGGGCGGAACCTTCTATAACGACGCCGTGCTGCGCAGTTTCGAACGGATTGCAGACTGTGAAGCCATCCGTCCGGATATCGCCGGAATTATGGGTGCCTTCGGTGCTGCTCTGATCGCCAGGGAGCGCTACTCCTCTGACAAAGAGACTACGATGCTCTCCATCGATAAGATCAACGCGCTGAAGTATTCCACAACCATGGCAAACTGCAAGGGCTGTACCAACAGCTGCCGTCTGACCATCAACAAGTTTTCCGGCGGCCGCCAGTATATCAGCGGAAACCGCTGCGAGCGTGGTATCGGAAAAGAAAAGAACAAAGATCACATCCCGAATCTGTTCGAGTATAAATACAAACGGGTTTTCGGCTACGAGCCGCTTCCGGAAGATGAGGCAGTCCGCGGAAAAGTAGGTATCCCGAGAGTTTTGAATATGTTTGAGAACTATCCTTTCTGGTATACCTTCTTTACCAAGCTGAACTATCAGGTTGTGCTCTCTCCGACTTCCAACCGGAAGATTTATGAGCTGGGCATCGAATCCATCCCCAGCGAATCGGAATGTTATCCGGCGAAGCTGGCCCACGGCCACGTTACCTGGCTGCTCCGACAGGGAATCAAGTTTATTTTCTATCCCTGTATTCCCTACGAGCGGACTGAGTTTCCCGAGGCGGTAAACCACTATAACTGCCCCATCGTCACTTCCTACGCGGAGAATATCAAAAACAATGTGGATGAATTGTCCGATCCATCCATTACCTTCCGCAATCCTTTCCTGGCCTTTACCAGCGAAAAAGTCCTCGCAGACGGTCTTGTGAAGGAATTCTCCGCAATTCCCGAAGCGGAAGTCCGTCAGGCGGTTCACGAAGGCTGGGAAGAACTGGAAGCCGTACGAAGAGACATTCAGAAAAAAGGAGAAGAAACCCTGCAGTATATGAAAGAGACCGGCAGACGCGGAATTGTTCTCGCAGGCCGTCCCTACCATATCGATCCGGAAATTCACCATGGAATTCCCGATATGATCAACTCCTATGGGCTTTGTGTTCTGACCGAGGATTCCGTATCTCATCTGGCTCCTCTGGAGCGGCCGCTGCGTGTGAACGATCAGTGGATGTATCACACAAGACTGTATGCTGCCGCAAACTTTGTAAAGACAAGAGATGATCTGGATCTGATCCAGCTCAATTCCTTCGGCTGCGGTCTGGATGCGGTTACAACCGACCAGGTATATGAGATCCTGACAAACAGCGGAAAGATTTACACCTGTCTGAAAATTGACGAGGTGAACAATCTTGGTGCTGCCAGAATCCGTGTCCGTTCTCTTCTTGCCGCTATCCGTGCCCATGAAAAGAAGGATGAAGCAAGAGATATCCTTCCGGCTTCTATTAAGAAAACGCCCTTTACCAAGGAGATGCGGAAGAATTACACGATCCTCTGCCCGCAGATGTCACCGATCCATTTCTCCATCCTGCAGCCTGCTTTTAATGCTGCCGGATACAACCTTGAGGTACTGCCAAACGACAATAAAAACGCCGTAGATGTCGGCCTGAAATATGTCAACAACGATGCCTGCTATCCATCTCTTATGGTAGTCGGACAGATCATGCAGGCGCTGCTTTCCGGCAAATATGATCTGGATAAGGTAGCGGTTATCATGAGCCAGACCGGCGGCGGCTGCCGCGCCTCCAACTATATCGGCTTTATCCGCCGGGCCCTGGAGAAAGCCGGTATGGAACAGATTCCGGTCATCTCCATAAACTTAAGCGGACTGGAAGAAAACCCGGGCTTTAAGATTACGCCGGATCTGGCACTGCGTCTCTGCTACGCGGCAGAATTCGGTGATATTCTGATGAAGTGTGTGTACCGCATGCGGCCCTACGAGCAGAAAAAAGGTACCACAGACCGGATACATAAAAAATGGGAGAAAATCTGTCAGGACTTCGTATCGGAAAAACGGCCGAGTCATACACGCTTTAAACAGATCTGCCGTACCATGATCCGTGATTTCGATCACATTCCGATTACCGACGAGAAAAAACCGAGAGTCGGCATTGTTGGTGAGATTCTGGTCAAATTCCTTCCGGCGGCCAACAATCATCTGGCTGAGCTTCTGGAAAAGGAAGGCGCAGAGCCGGTAGTGCCGGATTTGCTGGATTTCTTCTGCTACTGCTTCTATAATACAAACTTTAAAGTGGAACATTTGGGATTCAAAAAGACTTCCTCCATGCTTGGCAATGCCGGAATCAAGCTGATCAATTATCTGCGCAGCGCAGCCGTGGAAGAATTTAAAAAGAGTAAGCATTTTGATCCGCCGGCAGATATCCGGGATCTGGCAGAGTACGCCTCCCCGATCGTATCCTGCGGCAATCAGACCGGTGAGGGCTGGTTCCTGACCGGCGAGATGATGGAGCTGATCCATGGCGGTGTTTACAACATCGTATGTATCCAGCCCTTTGCCTGCCTGCCGAACCATATTGTCGGAAAAGGTGTCATCAAAGCCATCCGCAAGGAATATCCGAAGGCGAACATCGTAGCGATCGATTACGACCCGGGCGCATCCGAGGTAAATCAGCTGAACCGAATCAAACTGATGCTCTCAACAGCAAACAAAAACCTAAAAGCAGAAAGTATAAATTAATCCACTACATACAAAAAGAGCAAATTAATCGTTACAGCAAAAAAACAAGCGATGTCTCCGGCTGCTTACCGAACATCGCTTGTTTTTGTTTCAACGGAACTTCCTCATTTTATTCAATGTAGAGCAATTTCCAGGATCCTTCTTCCCTGGACATGACGATATTTCTCTCAAGGCTTTCCGAATTGCTGCCCTGCTTTGCTGTTATGGTCACATCGGCAACCACAATTTTGCTGATTTCACTTACGTCAAAGTCATAATAGGTGTATGTGATTTCTTCCAGCATATCATCCATCTTATACTCGGACAAGGTGTAGGTTTCATTCACCTCGTAAGATAATTTATAGCTATGCCCTACGTAAGAGTCAAAGTAGTCCAGATCATCTCCCACCGTATATTCAAAATAATACTCAACCCAGTCTTCATCCCCGTAGTAATACATATCACTGGACAAAGAAACGAGGGTATCAATGTCGTAGTTTTTGTACGCCTTCATCACTTTGCGCAGCAAACCGTTGTACCCGGTATATTTCACTGCAAAATTCAAACCGATCACTGCTACGACAGCAAGCACGGCCAGTCCCAGAATCAGACGGACTGTCTTTTTTCTCTTCTTCTGTTTCTCCGGATCCTTAGGCTTTACATTCGGAATCACGACGGGACTGCCATCCACAGGTGTCCCGCAGTTCCCGCATACCTTTGCATTCTCCTCCAACTGCGTTCCGCAATTACCACAATACTTTGCCATATCAATTGCTCTCCTTTTTCTTTTTTCGGCTCTTTCGTATCACCAGAATGACTCCGGACAAAATCACCAGCACGCCGCCTGCTGCAGCCAGGAACAGACCATAGTTTTTGACTTCCTCGCCAAAACCGTTTTCCCCCGCCCGCAGCTTCAAATCGTATCTTCCATCACCGTCCTCGTCGATTTTCAATACACTCTCTTTTGCTGCCGCAGCGACGGTGTCGATCGTTGTTCTGCGTGTGATCTTAATGTCCTCAAATCTTCGGAAGTCACTGTAATCACCGTTTTCATCCATAAATCCAATGGTGTAGTTCATGATACCGTGTCCTGTTCCGACGATCTGCACCTCATATTCCGCCCCTTCTTTCAGCCGTAGAACTTTGATCCGGTCATCATCGACATCTGCCGCATTTTCGTTTTCTTCAAAAGTCAGCGTACCAAAATCCGTTCTGAGATTCAAGTTTTCCTCGGCAGAACACAGGTTTTCTCCATTATAGGTAACCGTGACATCCACCGGGCAGGCAATCCGGATATAGATATATTTCTGTCCGTTAATCTGATCTGCCATATCCTCAAAGAAGAAAATCAGATCATCCGCATCGGCCACTTCATAATGACAGCCGTCGCTGGCAATTCGCTCCATCAGGATCTGCGCAGAGGATTTATAACTTCCCAGGCTCTCGAAGAAACCCAACGTGTAAATCATGATATCCTCATTCTTGATCTCATCCGCATAGGCAACCAGTTCATCGCCCTCTTTTCCCTCATTGGGCTCGCCATCACTCATAAGAACGATAATCTTTTTCTTCGCGCTGCTTGCATTCAGCATCGAACGGGCCTGCGCCAGTCCGGACTCGATATTGGTTCCGCCTCCGTCATAAATATCGGAAACCGCAGTGGTAAGGGCCGTCTTGTTTACAGAAAAATCAGACAGCATCGCTGCACTTTCATCGTATGTAACAACACCGATACTCGCATCCTCATCCAGAATGGTATCGATGAAGTTGACTGATGCCTTCTTGGTCTCTTCCATCGGAGTTCCTGACATACTGCCGGATACATCCAGAACGAGAACAATGTCACGCTCGTCGGAGGTTGTTCTGACCGGAAGCTGAATAACAGTATCTCCGCCAAAGTTTGTCGCGATCAGAATCTCTGTCAGCTTTCCATTGGACCGCACTTTAATCTGTTTCTGACTTGTCAGAGCTTCATTCGCCTGATCTGTTACCGTAATGGTATAGTCACCTTTCGGCAAATTGAGTGTGATTGGATTCGTGTCCGATACCTGGATTTCCTGACTGTATTCTTCCTTCCATAATCCGGTTTTAAATATTCCCCGGAACTTATTTCCGCTGATCAGAACAGTACAGTCTGTATAGATTTCGCCGTTTTTATCAAGAATAAGCAACGTTGATTCTTCCGCGTATGTTTCTTCCCCTTCTTCCTGTTTCAGAATTCCAACTTCATCATAGGCCAAAGAAACACATTGCTTCTGTGCCTCGGTGAAACCAAGAATCTCCGCAGTCAATTCCATATTTTCTCTCAGAACCACAAACGTACAGTTTGGAGGAAGCGTCTGAAGTGTATGATACCAAAGTTTTCCCAGACTATACAAATCAAGCGGCTTACAGGAACCATTTACACCATTATTCATCAGATATGCGCAATGGGAAATGATAGTCGAAAAACCGTGGGAATAATCCGTAAAGTGTCCGCCTCCCGTGCTCATGCCCCATTTAGTTCCGTCCGCACTTTGAAATTTTTCAAATTTCTTCTCACCTACTGCTGCAGGATAATTCCCTGACGATGGATTGCTGATTATTCTGTCTCCGTGAATCCAATCCGGATCACTTTTTGTCAGATAGCTTTGCAGTATTTCACCAAATATATCCGAATATCCTTCGTTGATTGCTCCGGGTTCATTTGCAGCTTCACTCCATGCCTCGATCGACTGCCAATCAACAACTTTTCTCGATACAATATGGGTGTATTCGTGCGCCATTGTATCCAATGCATCTACACCTGTAACACTCCCCATGGAAAGATAGCCAACGGCTTCTCCCGACTCAAGAGATGCATTCCCTCCCAATGCGTTTTCACCGGAATCGTACCCATCGTTATAATAACAATAGGTTTTTTCATAACTATCCCAATTCATGACCTCACAATAATAGTCCCTTATTTTTGAAACAGTTGATAATAATCTGACTCCTTTTTCCTGTTCTAACGCACTTTCTTCCTGTGTATCACCAAACACATCATTTGGACTAGTAAGAAAGGTCTGCACTGCATTCTCTGTTTGTGAGTCCGTATTCTCATAACTGTAAATCCGAATTCCCCGATCATAATCATATAATTGATATTCACCGGATGCCTGATCATAATAACCGTCAACCAGGACCGTTTTCGCCGCGTTAGAAACAGTCACATTCTCTTCGTATACCGAAGTATTCAGTTCAACAATTTCTCCCGTCTTTGCATTTACCGTTATGGAAGCAAAACTTAGTGGTGATTCCTTCCAAAACACCTGCAGAATATAAACCGGAAGCACACCGGAATCTGATTCATAATACGCTTTTTTATCATCGGAACAGTTCTCCACTCTGATATCCTGTTCTGTCAGATTGTATCCGCGTTCGTTCAGATAGGCTGCCAAATTGAAGTAAACCGTTTCCATATCCGGAGCTGTACCAAATTCAAGATTTTCTAAAGAAACTGCATTTGATGTGAATCCCACCGCATTTCCGGACTCATCTGCGATAACTACCATGATTTTCCCTGCAACAGGAATTCCGTTATAATTCTGCTGCATTCTATAATAAGTGGCATCATCGACCGTTTGAATGCTCTGAATCGTCAATTCATCAGCGGCATGATCCAGACCCAGAGTTTTTGCAGCATCCTTCGCTGCAGATATGGCACTGGCCTCGTCCACTACGACAACATTCGTAAAACCGGCATCCAGGCAATAAAACCCGGTTCTATCCGAGTCCTCTTCCGACACAATACCGAACGAATTCAGAAGCTTTGAAACTGCCGGAACCTCAACAAAATGAAAATATACAAAAAATATAAAAATTCCTCCCGCAAGAAGTGCAAGGAAAATAACCCAAAGTAGCAGCTTCAGAAGAATCTTCCGCAGTTTCTGCCCGAAGGTTAATTTCGCCCATTTCTCCTGTTTTCTTTTCTTCTTGTCCGCTTTCTTCTGTGCCTTGTTCCGGGCTTTTTGCTCTTTCTTCGCCGCCTTTTTCTGCACCTTTCGCTCTTTCTTTGCCGCTTTTTTATCCGCTTTCCGGTCTTTTCTATTCTCTTTGCCTGACCGCTCTTTGTCTTCTTTTTCTGCTCTTTCCTTTTCTTCTCGTTCTTTTTCAGCTTTTTCCTTTTCTGCTTTCTCTTTTTCCTGCCGCTCTCTTTCTAACCTCTCTCTTTCCGACCGTTCTTTTTCCTTCCTCTGCTGCTCTATTTTCTCTGCATCGCACTTCGGACAAAGCCCGGTCGCTTCATCCAGCTTCGAGCCGCACTTTCCGCAAAATTTCGCCATGTGCTTTTCCCCTCTACCATTTCTTTAGAAAGAAAAGGCAGTGGATGCGCCTTTCTATCCACCGCCCTTTGCCGTTTTTCTTATCCCATGTATTTGTTAATCAGCTTGTCAACGACAGGAACTGCAATGGTTCCCTGATTCAATGCTTTGATGCCCAGACCAAGGAGCAGCAGTGTCTCCAGAATATTCAGTGCAGTTACAACAGCGCTGACCAGATTGGAAAGAATGGCAATATAAAAACTTCCTCCAAACATGGAAACAAGGTAACCGATAAAGTTCATGAAATTCGGAATCAGAGATACTACAGTACTCATCAGAGAAAACGCAACCATCACAGAGACTGCTTTCACCGCAGCCTTCCTCAGCCACTCGTTTTCCTCACACAGCAGGATATATCCTGCGAGGAGAACCGGAACCAGATAGCCGCTGAAAATTCCCAGAAAATAAAGCGCTGCACCGAGCAGACCAACCGAAATACCAAGCTTTGTCTTTTGCATGATCAATTCCCCCTAAAATCTCATTCATTCTAATTTTGTTCCACACTCTGTGCAGTAGGCAAGGCCTTCTTCTGCCTTTGTTCCGCATTTGGGACAAACCCGTTCTGATGGAGCCTCCGTCTTTGTTACAGTCTCTGTTACTTCTTCTGCTGCTTCTGCAACTGTCTCCGTTTCCGGCTCACCATTCTCTTCCATTGCCTCCTGTGTGGGGGCAGCTGCCGCTTCCATCGGATTGCCGCAGGCAGTACAGAAACGCATTCCCTTTTTCACATCCGCTCCGCATTTCTCACATTTCACGTAGTCAGATACTTCCGATACCGTAACCTTTGGCATCGGGCTTCCGCAGGAACTGCAGAAAGCAGATCCGCTGGGAACCTCGGCACCGCAGTTCGGACAGCGCTGTACACCTTTGATGTCCTGAATCTGCTTTCTGTAATCCCGGATTTTTGCTTCCGCATCCGCAATGAGATTCACCATTCCCACAAAATCGTCCTCCACATTGTCCTTGTGGGTAGAGACGTATAACTTGCCAATCTGGAAATACTGGTTATTAATGTTTTTCTCTTCGTCTGAAATCATGGAATTCAGTCTGGAAATATCAGCCAGTTCTTTGGTCTTTGCAATCGTCTTCTGGCTGGCTTCCGTAACGGTCTTGCTCAGTTTGTCAAAAAAAGCCATATCACTTTCCTCCTCTCATTTCCTTAAGTCCTCGAAATTATGTTTATTATACGACGATATTCGCCATATTTCAAGATCCCCGGCAATCCCTGGAAAAAAATAAGTGATGCCGGGCCGTAATCCCTGACATCACCTGTTTTTTACCGATATACGTGAAGGATACGAAGCACTTTTACCAGCTTTGTTCCCATCGGCATCTTTTTCATTTCACTTTCGGTTGTGCCTGTCACCACGACATAGGCAACCATATACACCAGCACTGCAATCACAATTGCAGCCACCATGCAAATGGACGGTCTTCTTATCAGTACAAACAATCCATAATATACGATCCAGGTGATCACTCCCATAATCGCAGCTGCCGCAAGAGGCTTCAGATACGTATCTTTAAACTCATTCTTAAACTTCAGATACTTGCGGATCGAAAGGTTATTCAGCACACACATGCTGACGGAGAACAAAATGCAGGCAATCTGAACCCCGTAGATCCCTGCTCCCGGGAACAGGAACAGGATCACACACACAGATACAATATTGACCACCAGAGAAATGGCCGCATTTCTCAGCGCAATCTTCTGCATTCCGATGGACTGCAGGGCACTGTTGGTAATCGTGGAGAGCGCGGAAAAGACAACGGAGATGGATCCTACCATCAGCAGTTTTCCGGAAAGTTCGGAACAGGACGGAAACAAAACTCCGGTAATCGGAAAGCACAGCACACCAAGCCCCACTGCCGCCGGAATCGAGATAAACATCGTCAGGCGGATTGTCTCAAGAATCTTTTTATTGGCATCCCGCAGATTTCCGGTTGCATGGCAGGAGGAAACCTCCGGCATCATAGCAGATGCGCTGGCACTTGCCATAGCAAGAGGTACATTGATCAGCGTCACATAATAGTTGGAAAACTCTCCGTAGGATGCATTCAATACCTCTTTGGAAACGCCGTGATAGCCAAGGATGGTAAAGTAAAGATAATTATCCACGTAGGAATTACAGTTATAGATAAAGGTGGTAAAGATGACCGGTGTCACCATCAGAAACAGTACCTGGAAAATCTCCCCATACGTTTCCTCTCGGTGTCTCGTATCTTTTTCCACTCTGTGCAGAATCCGCTTTCTGTTCACACCGTACACGATCAGCATAAAGACCAGTCCGGCCAATACGCCCGCACCGGTACCCAAGGTACCTCCGGCCGCTCCGTAAATCCCGCGCTGCGTTACATCTGACGCAAAGATAGAAATAAAACCGTAAGCTGCAGCAATACTGACAATTGCATTTAAAATCTGCTCCACGATCTGGGAGATGGAGGTCGGCATCATTGTGTTATGCGCCTGAAAATACCCCCTCAATACGCCGAGGATTGCCGAGAGAAAAATGGTAGGAGCAAGGACGCGCAGGGCAAGCAGGGCATTCTGCTGGTTATAGGGAAGCAGATATTTTCCGCCGAAGAATGCCACAAGAGCCGCAACTCCTCCGACAATCACCGCATAGATCAGCGCCCCGTAGAAAACCCGGTGGGCATTTCGATACTCCTTTAATGCCAGACGTTCGGATACAATCTTGGACACGGCCATCGGAATGCTGTAGGAAGAAATCAGCAGCAGAATTGTATACAGATTGCTGGCTGTGCTGTAATAACCAAGGCCTTCGTTTCCGATGGCAACGCCTAAAGGAGAACGGTATAAAAGACCAATGACCCTTGATACAATCGTCGCAATCATCAAAACCGAAGTATTTCTCAATAACGTATTTTTCTTACTCATGCTTTGTCAACTCCCCGTACCACATTTTCAATCTGCCAGTCAATCGGTGTCAGGCCGCTGCTTTCCAGATATTCGTTTGTTCTGGAAAAAGGACGGCTGCCGAAAAATCCCCGGTATGCCGACAGAGGACTCGGATGGGCTGACTCCAGAACCAGATGGGCCGGATTGGTGATCATCGCTTTCTTTCTCTGCGCCGGTTTGCCCCAGAGAATAAAGACCATCGGCCGGTCCTGATCTGCCAGTACACGGATTGCCGCATCGGTAAACTCCTCCCATCCGATATCCTTGTGGGAGTTGGCCTGATGCGCCCGGACAGTCAGAACGGTATTTAACATCAGCACTCCCTGTCTTGCCCATTTTTCCAGATATCCGTTGTTGGGAATATAACATCCGAGATCGCTTTCCAGCTCCCGGTAAATGTTCACAAGGGAGGGCGGAATCTCCACATCCGGCTTTACAGAAAAGCAAAGACCGTGGGCCTGCCCCGGTTCATGATAGGGATCCTGCCCGAGAATCACCACCTTCACCTGTTCCAGCGGTGTAAAATGAAAAGCATTAAAAATATCATCCGCCGGAGGATAAACAGTATAATTCCGGTATTCTGTACCAACAGTTTGAAACAGTTTTCGATAATATTCCTTTGAGAATTCTCCTTTTAGGGCATTGGCCCAGCTTCCGCTAAGAGGCGGCATATCCTTTCTTCCTCCTTTGTTTTCCACCTGTTACAGACGGACAGGCACACCACGTCCGGCAAGATACTCTTTGACCTCCCGGATCTCCAGTTCTTTGTAGTGAAACAGCGACGCAGCCAGTGCGGCATCTGCCTTTCCCTCGGTCAGCGCATCATAAAAATGTTCCAGATTTCCTGCTCCACCAGAGGCAATCACCGGAATGCTGACATTCTCTGCAATGGCTCTGGTAAGCGCAATATCATAACCGGCCTTTGTTCCGTCACAGTCCATACTGGTGAGGAGAATCTCACCGGCGCCCAAAGACTCTGCTTTTCTCGCCCATTCCACTGCATCAATTCCCACATCCACGCGTCCGCCGTTTTTGTAGATATTCCAACCGTCACCATCCGCTCTTCTCTTGGCGTCAATGGCAACCACAACACACTGACTGCCGAATTTCATCGCCGCATCGTGAATCAGTGCGGGATTATTGATCGCGGAAGAATTAATGGAAATCTTATCCGCACCCTCCCTCAGGAGCATACGGAAATCATCCACCGTGCGGATTCCACCGCCCACTGTGAACGGGATAAACACATTGGCAGCGACCTTTCGCACCATATCTACCACCGTTCCCCGGTTGTCCGACGATGCGGTGATGTCAAGAAACACCACTTCATCCGCGCCGGCCGCATCGTAAGCCTTTGCAATCTCCACCGGATCACCGGCATCCTTCAGATTGACAAAATTGACACCCTTTACCACCCGTCCGCAGTTAACATCCAGACAGGGAATAATCCGTTTTGTAAACATCTCTACAGTTCCTCCTTTCCCAGGGATGCAAAATTGCGAAGAATGGAAAGTCCCACTTTCGAGCTCTTCTCCGGATGAAACTGGCAGGCGAACACCTGACCCTTCTCTACCGAGGCATGAATGTGAGTACTGTATTCCGTTGTCGCTTTCACAATTTCTTCCTCTTCTGCCTCCAGATAGTAGGAATGGACAAAATAGACATAGGACTGTTCCGGAATTCCCTGAAACAGACGGCCCTGATTCTGCAGATGGATGGAATTCCAGCCCATGTGTGGAATCTTCAGGCCCTCCTGATCCGGAATGCGAAGGATTCTTCCTTTTAAAATGCCAAGACCTTCCACCCCGGGGCTTTCCTCGCTGCTCTCAAACAGAAGCTGCAGCCCAAGACAGATTCCGAGAAACGGAGTCCCCTTCTCTACGATCTGATGGATCACGTCTACCAATCCGTAACGGTGCAGATTCTCCATGGCATCTCCAAAGCTGCCAACCCCCGGCAGGATCACCTTGTCGGCCGAAAGCAGCTCCTCTTTGTCTCTGGAAAGAATCACATCCTCCCCCAGGAGCATCAGTGCCTTCTCAACGCTTTTAATATTTCCGGCATCATAATCAATCAGTGCTATCATGGGCATTCTCCTTGTCTGTCATACTGTAAAAATCAAAAGTTATGAACATTCTAACATAGAACCCTGGAAAATTCAAACTATTTATCTGGACAAACCGGCGGGTTACAGGTAGAATGGAAAGCGATGATTTATATTGCCAAAAGAAGAGCAGAAAGTGAGGTTTTATCTTGTTCAAGAGTTATCTGATTGTATTTTTGATTTCTATGGTACCGCTGATTGAACTGAGAGGTGCACTGCCCTATGCGGTTGCATTCGGTCTTCCGAAGCTGCCCTCTTACCTGATTGCAATTATCGGAAATATGCTTCCGGTTCCGGTGATCTTTCTCTTTGCACGAAAGGTTCTGATCTGGGGCTGTGACAAGAAATATATCGGTTCCTTCTTCACCTGGTGTCTCCAGAAAGGTGAGCACGGCGGACAGAAACTGAAAGCAAAAGCGGGAAAGGGGCTGCCCTTCGCACTCTTTCTCTTTGTCGGCATCCCTCTTCCCGGAACCGGTGCCTGGACAGGCACTCTGGCAGCGAGCATCCTCGATATGGACTTCAAAACCAGCGTCATCGCTGTCATGGGCGGCGTACTGCTTGCCGGAGTGATCATGCTGCTGGCAAGCTCAGGCGTCTTTGGTGCCCTGGGTGCTCTGTTCGGCTGATTTCTTTTCATTTATTTATTTTCTTTTGATTTCTTTGCCGGGGAAGCCCGCATGATACCATTCCACGAAACCATCATGCATTTCCCCGGCATTTTTTCGCGCTCTGATCGGTCTTTCCTGTCACGGTCAGCTTTCCGACATTCTTGACTGATCGAGGCTATGGTGTTACATTGAGCTTAACAATTATCGTTAAATAATTAATGCTAACCGCATTTGGAGGTGATGGGATATGATATTCTGTTTTTTTCCGCATCTCAAAATGCACCCGATGAAGATGTGCAGTATCAGATTGTAGGAGACGGAAAAGAGCTTACCTTCTCACTGACACTTGGCGATGCGGGTATCTCAGTCAAAAATTATTCGGTAACAGTCAGCTTTACGGAGCATGGAAGGATTTCTGCCGTTGAAGGGTAAGCTATACCCCATTGTACCTACTGCCTTGCTTTCCAAACAATTCTTTCCAATAATTCTTCATAGTGAAAGCGCCCACATTGTCTAATCCTTTGTGGGTTCCTTTCGCAGAAAGGAATAATTATGAAACGAACTCTTTTGCTTATTCTTGCGCTATGCCTGCTTCTGACCGGCTGTGGTGTTTCGGTCGGAGACAACACACAAAGCTCCGCTCCATCGGAGGAGATGTCCACAACCGCCGAAACTATGACCACTGAAACTACGACCGAACCGATTGAGGAATCGTCGCTCCTTGATTCGCGTGAGGCATTTGACGATAGCGGCGCTCTCTGGTATATTCCCAATGACCAGATTGAGTCGCAGCAGTATCCAATGCTTTGCGCCTTCGCAGGTAATCTATTAATGACGACAAGCAGCTACATCAGCGACGGCAACAGCGAGCTGAAGCTGACGCTCTTGAGTGGGACAACCGGTGAAGCGCTGCAAAGCTGCACGGTGGGGCTTGCCGAATCCGTCGATGCACAGATTCTGGGGGATCACATCGCCGTATGTGACAGTCAGTCCGGAACGGTTGTCGTACTGGATGCGCTCCTGCGGGAGACCGCACGCTACACTCTTGCAGCAGATCCGGGTCAATGGCTCCTTGGCTATGATCTTGATACGCTTTACAAGTGCAGCTATCTGGGCGGAATCCACGCTGTCTCCCTCTCGACGGGAAAAGAGCTTTTCTTCTTCGATCTGGCCGAACTGAACATATGCAGCGTGACGGACACAAATGTCTGCTTCACCGGTGTCGACCGTGAGACACAGAGATATACCGCTTCCTGCCTCGATCTTGCAAGTGGAAAACTGGTCGAGCCTGCGTTTTCCGGTGATTTCTTCCACATCTGCCGCAGCGGTGAGATGTGGCTCGCAGGCTTTTACGGGCAGGAGGACACCTTTGCTTTCGGAATGGATGCCAATGCCCGCGTAATCACTGCACAAGGTGGCACATTTTCCCTGCTTGATCCGGTAGGCCACCTCCTGTTTACCAATTTCGATGGAACTCTGTCACTATACGATGACAAGGGTGTTTTTCTTTCATCCTGTGCATTGCCCGGTCGATATGTGCAAAGCATCGTCTGGCAGGAGAATCTTGGCGGCTACCTGCTGCTGGTAAACGACGGTGAGGGAGGAAATTGCCTGCTGTTTTGGGATATCACTGCGAACACAGACGGTGAAAACCTGCAAACACAGTCCCTTGCCGACCTCCAATCCTTACCCGGCGGCACAAGTGCGGATGCTTCGCTCTATGAACGGGCGCAGTCGCTTTCCAACCGCTTCGGTGTCGAGATTCTCATTGCCGACCAGTGTGAAACGGAGTCTGCATACTTTAGTTGCTATCAGCTCTCCGACTATGGACCCGTATCTGCAGGTCTGGATATTCTGGAGAATGCGCTGTCTGTTTTCCCGGAAGGTTTCTTCCGGCAGCTCGCCTACGGACACATTGACCGTGTGCAGTTCCAGCTCGTCGGCGGTCTGACCGCGACAAACGGCTTCGGCGGCGACATGAGCTACGCCGCCTTTACGGACGTAAATGGCAATGTATGCAAAATCGTCCTTGATATCTATTCGCTCAGCAAGAATACCGTCTGGCATGAGCTCTCTCACGCCATTGACAGGCGTCTGTCGTGGGACGCAATATACCGCGACGATGCACTGTTTTCCGAGGAAGGCTGGTCAGCCCTTAACCCTGATGGCTTTGCCTATATCGGGGAATACGGCTCGCTGAGCACCAACATTCAGCCGGAATGGTATTCCTGCTTTATCGACGACTACGCCATGATCAACGCGACAGAGGACCGCGCGCGGATCTTTGAACACGCAGTTGAGAACAGCGGCACAATCTTCCGGGATGCGTCGGGCCTTATTGCAAAGCTGCAATACTACAGCGACTGCATCCGCGATTGCTTTGACACGGCACTATGGCCTGAGACGACCGCATGGGAAATGCCACTGCATTGATTTGATTTTCCGAATAGCTGCCCTGTAAACAATTCGTCCTCTGCGGAATATCATGCAAAGAATCGGATTAGACCCTGTAAGGAGGCGGAGAAATGGGACACATCATTTTGCAGTTAGACCGTGTCATGGCTGACAGGAAAATGAGCCTAAAATGAATTATCTGCAAGAGTTGGCGTTGCCAATGTAAATTTATCCAAGATGAAGAACGGCCATATCAGCGCGATCCGCTTTTCTACGCTGGCGACCATCTGTGATGTTCTGAATTGCCAGCCGGTAGACATTCTGGAATACAGCCCTGAAGAAAAAATGACTAAATTCTAAAAATCAAAAGGCCGCCAGACTCAAACGAGACTTGACGGTCTTTGTGCTAAACTGTTAAAACAAGCAAATCGGTAGAACCGACGACGTCATCATCGGCATCTACAAGATTCTTTTGTACAATCTTTCTTTTGCCATTCAATCATTTGGATTTTTACAACAAAATAATCATTTTGTTGTAACATCTATACAGTTAAGCCCGGCATTTCGATTTCTCCTGTCTGCTTCTCAGCAGATAGATCCGGGTTGTATTGATGTTGGAGTGCCCCAGAAGTTCGGACAGATGATCGATATTTTTCTCTGTCTCGTAATAACAGCCTGCGAATAAGTGCCTGAGGTTGTGCGGGAATATTTTGCTTGTTTTATCAGCTTCTTTTCAAAATCGAATATTTGTTCTTGAACATTTGTTCTGTTTATGGTATGATGCTTTACAGAAAAAGGATTCCCGTCACAAGGAAAGGATTCATACCATGGAAATTATTTCGAAGACACTCTCACTGCAGGAAAAACTGAATATTCTGGCGGATGCGGCAAAATACGACGTTGCCTGTACTTCCAGCGGCGTGGACCGGAAGGGAAAGAAGGGAAGCCTCGGCAACTCCTGCGCCGCCGGTATCTGTCACAGTTTTGCCGCCGATGGGCGCTGCATCTCCCTTCTCAAGATCCTTCTGAGCAACGATTGCGTATACGACTGCAAATACTGCGTGAACCGCGCCGGAAATGACCGCGTCCGCGCCACCTTTACTCCAGAGGAGATCTGTCAGCTGACCGTGGAATTATACCGGAGGAATTATATCGAGGGGCTCTTTCTCAGCTCCGGTGTGTATAAAAGCCCAAATATTACGATGGAAATGATCTGCCGAACCATTGAACTGTTGAGAACGCGATACCATTTCAACGGCTACATCCATATCAAGGCGATTCCCGGTGCCAGCCCGGAACTGATCGAGAAGGCAGGTTATCTGGCGGATCGTATGAGTGTCAATCTGGAGCTTCCCACAAAAGAGGGTCTCTCTGCTCTTGCTCCCCACAAGACGCAGCGCTCCATCCTTCGTCCCATGCGTCAGATTCAGAACGGCATCTCGGAATACCGGCTGACCCAGGGAAAGGAGGCTCTGATGGAGCGCTCCACAGGGAACCGCTATCTGAAAGACACGATTTTCGACACCCGCCAAAAACCTGTCCTCTCCGGAACCGATGCGAGCCTTCTGTTGTCTTCGGAATCTGCTGACAGTGCTGCGGCACCTCTGTCTACCGGCAAGGCTGCACTTTCCGGACAGCCTCCGGCGCCTGAGCCGACTGTGCCATCCGCCCGCCAGGCCCCGTCCAAAGAGCGTCAAAAACCCTTTGTCCCCGCCGGACAGAGTACCCAGATGATCATCGGAGCCACGGGGGAGACGGATTTCCAGCTTCTCTCCACCTCGCAGTATCTGTATCAGCAGTATGATCTGAAGCGCGTTTTTTATTCCGCCTACGTCCCCTTAAATGAAGATCCCGCTCTGCCCGATCCATCCACTGCCCCACCGCTTCTGAGGGAGCATCGTTTGTATCAGGCGGACTGGCTGCTGCGCTATTACGGTTTTCATGTGCAGGATCTTCTGGACGAACAGCATCCCAGCTTCAACACCCTTCTCGATCCCAAGTGTGACTGGGCACTGCGTCATCTGGAATTGTTCCCGGTGGAAATCAACAGCGCCGAATATGCCGACCTTCTGAAAGTCCCCGGTATCGGCACGAAATCCGCCATGCGGATCGTCAACAGCCGCAGGAGCTCCCGCCTTTCCTTTGAGCACCTGAAACGGATGGGCGTCGTGTTAAAGCGGGCCAAGTACTTTATCACCTGCGGCGGAAAGATGATGTATTCCATGAAAATCGAAGAAAATTTTATTACCAGACAGCTCACCGGAGAGAATTCCGCTTCCAACTGGGAGATCGATCATCCCCAAACCTACCGGCAGCTGTCTCTGTTTGACGATTTTCACTTTGATCGTCAGCCGGATACCAGCGATGTCGTAATGACAGCAACCGGACAGCTGTAATTCATTTTTTTGAAAGGATTCGAACTATGACCATCTTTACCTGCAGTTCCGACTTTGAATCGATGATGACCTGCATCTACGATGCCTGGGATTCCCATCTTGGTTACCGAAATGTTCGTCTGATGACCGAACCGGTGGGAAATTATGAACTGTTCTGCGACTACCGCCATGTGGACCTGGATGCCGCCAAGGCAGAACGTGTGATCCATTCAATCCGCCGAAAGATCTCACCATCGGCTTACCAGCTGGTCTATTACTGCGCCATGTCCCATCAGGAAGACCGCCTGGATATCATCTACCGCTTTCTTCTCTACGGCTTTTCCTACGGTGCAAAAGCCATGGATATGCTGCAGGAACCTGCTGTCATGGCTGCTTTTGAGCTGTCCCGAAGGGTGTCTCGTGAAGCCCATGCGTTCATTGAATTTGTCCGTTTTGCCAATGTCCGGGATGAATTTCTCGTCAGCCATATCGAACCAAAGTCCAATGTGCTCACACTGATCGCACCGCACTTTTCGGACCGTCTCCCTTCTGAGAACTGGATGATCATTGACGACAAACGAAATCTTGCCGTCGTTCATCCGGCCGATGCGGAGTATTATCTGACTCCGTTGACCAAAGAGGAGCTTCTTAAAGTCAGACAAAGTGAACAGGAACCGGATCCTTTTGTCGATCTTTGGATCGGTTTCTTTCACGCAATCGCCATCGATGCACGCAAAAATCCACGCTGCCAGCGGACTCTGCTTCCTCTCTGGTATCGGAAAAACATGACCGAATACACACAAAAATAACAGAACCGGTTTTTCTGCAGGAAATCCCCGCAGGCGAACCGACTCTGCTATTTACCTCTGTTTCATTTTGAAGCTTTTATTTTGAAATTATGTCTTTTATTTTAAATCTTTCGTTTTATAATTTTTATCTGGAAACTCTTTTTTCAGATCAGAATTTTTCCAGTTTTTCCATGGACAGGACGAATACCGTACATCCGCCTACCTGTGTATCGATCGGCACTGAATAATTGCCGCCGGGACACAGACTTCCGCTTTCCATCGGAGATGTTGAAAAAGTCACCGATTTCCGAATGGATGCTTCCTGGCGCAGAATGGAAAGAACCGCTTCCACTTTACAATCCTCGGTTCCAATCAAAAGTGTTGTATTCTTTTCTCTTAAAAAACCACCGGTGGTTGCCAGCTCCGTGACAAAAAATCCATTCTTGTTCAGCTCCGCAACGGTGTCGCTTTCGTCTTCTTTTCTTAACACTGCAATGATTAATTTCATAACGATTTCTCCTCCTCTTTTTCGGCTGATCGTTAAATTAGTAACGCTATGTATAAAATACCATATCTTATGGAAGAGTTAAAGATTTTTTTCTTCTGCTTTCCATTTTTTAATCCATTCCAGCTTTTCTTTCACCTGTTTTTCTTCTCCCGCTTCCGTAGGCTGATAATAATTCCTGTCCTTTAAGGAATCCGGAAGACACTGCATTTTTGCCATCTTTTCTTCTGTATCGTGGGCATACTGATACCCCTCCCCATAATGCAGCTCCTGCATCAGCTTTGTCGGCGCATTCCGCAGCTGCAAAGGCACCGGCTCACTGATCTTCTCTGCCGCATCTCTCTTTGCTGCCTCATAGGCTATGTACAGCGCATTGGATTTTGGCGCCATGGAAAGATACGTCACACAGTGAGACAGATTGACACTGCATTCGGGCATCCCGATCATATGGCATGCCTGATACGTGTTCACTGCCACATCCAATGCGCGGCTGTCTGCCATTCCCACATCCTCACTGGCAAATCGAATCAGCCTTCTTGCAACATAAAGAGGATCCTCTCCCGCTTCCAGCATCCGCGCGAGCCAGTAGATGGCTGCATCCGGATCACTGTTGCGCATTGATTTGTGAAGTGCGGAGATCAGATTGTAGTGTTCTTCCCCCTTCTTATCGTACAGAAGGGATTTTTTGCTGATACATTGCATCAGCACATCCTCTGTCACAACCGTCCCATCGGAGGTAATGCTCCCGTTTAGCACCGCCATCTCCAGTGTATTGTAGGCTGTCCTGGCATCTCCGTTGGCAAATCCGGCAATCGCTTCAAGCAGTTCATCCCCGATCTGAACCGGCATACCTCCGAAGCCTTTCTGACTTTGCAGCGCTGCTTTTAAGAGCTGCAGGATTTCTTTTTCCGTTAAAGCCTGCAGGACAAATACTTTGCATCTGGAGAGCAGAGCCGCATTGATCTCAAAGGACGGATTCTCCGTCGTCGCACCGATCAGAATGATACTGCCCCGCTCCACATAGGGCAGAAACGCATCCTGCTGTGCCTTGTTGAAGCGATGAATCTCGTCGACAAACACCAATGTCCGCTCCCCGCGATAACGGCTTTTCTCTGCCTGGGCCATCACTTCCCGGATTTCTTTAATCCCGCTTGTCACAGCACTGAAAGTAAGAAAGGAGGCTTTTGTTCTCTTTGCTATGATTCCCGCAAGTGTCGTCTTTCCCACTCCGGGAGGTCCCCAGAAGATCATGGAGGAAATGCGGTCCTGTTCAATCAGCTGCCGAAGGATCTTTCCGGGACCGAGCAGGTGCTGCTGACCGACGAATTCTTCCAGCGATTCCGGACGCATACGGCCGGCCAGCGGCATCTCCAAAGGTTTTTGATCAAAAAGCGATAATTGTTCCATTTCCATGTTTGTGTCTCCATTTATAAGTATTTTGCATATCAGCGGATATGCCATTTTCTCTGCCCTGCAGATCGGGTCTCTCTGTCATGAAACAGGCCCCGCCTGCAATATACTGATAAAAAACAGATCGGAGCCTTCCTTATGTCTCATTTACGGTTTCCCAACCCGAAACTCTCTGTTTCCAAAATCCTGATCGGAAAAGTATTTCGCATTACCTTCCTTTTCTGTGCTGCCTTTCTTCTCGGCACACTCGCATCCCGTCTGACCAATTCCAGAGCTTCCGATGTTTCCCTGATTCTCTCGGATGAAAACTGGGGACTTAGCTTTCCGGAGGAAGGAAAACCTCCCGTCGCCAACGCCACTGCGGAAGAGCTTCTCAAGTACAACGCCTATTACATAGGAGATACCAGCGATAAAGTCATCTATCTCACCTTTGATGCCGGATACGAAAACGGAAATACAGCAGCTATTCTGGACGCTTTGAAAAAGCATAACGTCCCCGCTGCCTTTTTCGTTGTCGGCAGTTTCGTCGCCTCCAATCCGGAGCTTGTAAAGCGTATGACAGAGGAGGGGCACATTGTGGGAAATCACACCTATTCCCATCCGGACATGTCGAAGATTTCTTCAAAAGAAGCTTTTGCCGATGAACTTGGGAAATTGGAAACGCTGTACCGGGAAATCACCGGCACAGACATGGTGAAATACTATCGTCCTCCCCAGGGCAAATACAGCAAGGAAAACCTTACCATGGCAAATGAGATGGGCTACACCACCTTTTTCTGGAGCCTTGCCTATGTGGACTGGTATCAGGACAATCAACCCACCAAAGAACAGGCCTTTGACAAACTGCTGAACCGCATCCATCCGGGAGCAATCGTGCTGCTCCACAGTACTTCTTCCACCAATGCGGCCATTCTCGACGAACTTTTGACCCGTTGGGAAGAAATGGGCTACACCTTCCGTTCTCTTTCCACCTTAAGTGAGCAAACTGCCTGCCAGAGAACGCTTGACCATTTTCCGGAAATGTGAGAAAATCAATCAAAAACGGAAAGGAATTCTCTTCTCATGCAAAAGAAACTACGCAGCATTCACATTATTGCCACGGGAGGTACCATTGCAGGGATCGGCGATGCCGGTCAGTCTTCCAATTATGATGCGGGACAACTGGCGGTTGACGAGCTGATCCGTCAGCTTCCTCCTCTGAACGATGAAGTCGTACTCTCCTATGAGCAGTTTACCAATGTGGACAGTAACGACATGACCACCGAGCTGTGGATTGCGCTCGCCCGCCGCATCAACGAGTTGTCCGCGGATCCTTCCATTGACGGTTTTGTCATCACACACGGTACCGATACGATGGATGAGATTTCCTATTTTCTGTCATTGACGGTTCAGACGCCAAAGCCGGTTGTCATCACCGGTTCCATGCGGCCCGCCTCTGCAACCAGCGCGGACGGACTGCTGAACCTTTATGATTCCATCTTTGTTGCTGCCAATTCCCTCTCCTATGGGCAAAGTGTTCTCGTTTGTTTCTGCGGAACCATTTACTCCGGCAGAAACGTGATCAAATCCAGCACCTTCCAGCTGAACGCCTTTGACGGCAGAACGCCTTCGTGCCTTGGATATATTCAGGACCGGATCTGCTTCTACTATAACAACTACCATAATCAGGTGTATCGGAGACTGCATTTCTCTCTGGATCACATCTCTTATCTTCCCCGGGTGGATGTGGCTTATTATTATACTGATGCCCCCGCCGATGTGCTGGATTACTTTGCGTCCCAGTGTGACGGCATTGTGATCTGCGGAACCGGCGCCGGTAATTTCAGTGAAGCGTGGATTGAGAAGATTGCCTCTCTTCCCATTCCGGTGGTGCGTTCCTCACGGGTTATGAATGGAATGATCACACCTACATCCCACTTTGACCGGTCCGACAATTCCATTGCCGCCTACACGCTTCCTCCTCAGAAAGCGCGGATTCTTCTTTCGCTGGCGCTGCTTCACACCCGTGATTATAAGGAACTTGGCAAAATCTTTCGTGAAAACGAGCTCTTTGCTTAAAGTGCACCATCTTTATCGTTGTGATCCGCCACAAGAACTGCTGAAAAGAAAGCCAGGGCAAGTCCCTGGCCCCATCCCTGGATCCAGCGTCTCGATATTTCCCGGTAACCTTCGCGGTCCCGCATCACCGCAGTACCGCCGGAAACATTCATCACCCTGCCGTCCTCAGTGACATTTTCCAGCAGTCCCTTGATTGCCAGATTTACATAGCGCGTGTGCAGAGGATTTCCCCGTTCTGCCATTGCCGCAGCAATTCCTGCGGAGGCAGAGATCTCTTCATAAGATTCATCATCATCCAAAACCGTTCTCCACAATCCATTGGGTGTCTGCAGCAGTTTCAGAGCGGAAAGCTGTTCGTTTAAGGAGCCTGCCACATCCATGTATTTCGGGTACAGATAACATTCCGGAAGGATGGAACCCACTTTGGACATGGTATAAGCCGCCCAGGCATTCGCGCGTCCCCAGTAAATTCCGGACATATGGTTTTTCTCAATGTTATTGTAGCCGTGATAAAAGAGACCGGTTGTCTCATCCTGCAGATAATTGATATGCCAGTACCACTGATTCAGCGCATCTTCGATCAGCTCCTGATCCCCAGCACTCACTCCCACGCGGAGCAGAAAGAGCGCTGCCATAAACAACGTATCTGCCCAGGCCTGCTCCGGAAAATCATTTTTAGCGGATACCGTATGCTGCAGTACGTGATCTCCAAACCGCAGAGCTTCCTTTTCCAGATACGCTGTTTTGCTCAAAATCAGATCCCAGTATTTTTGTTCCCTGGTTGCCTGATACAGTGTAATCAGACAATGACCCATCGCGCAGGCATTGACCGTCCACACTTTCGGCAATCCCAGATCGATCAGCTCATCCACACGGTCTTTCAGCATTCTCAGGTATTTTTCATTTCCCGTCTTTTCATAGGTCTCCGCAATGCCGAAATAAGCCACACCACACGGCCAGTCCCAGGTCAGATCCATCCGCATGGTTCGCTCCACGATGCGGTCAATCACATCCAGAAGCTGTTCTCTGTCAAAATCAAGTTTCATCTTTTCTCTCCATTTCTCTGTTTCTCTCATCTTACCTCAGAATCCTGCGAAAAACAATCCCTCATAGGGAGCCTTTCCGTTTCTTTTCATATTCCAGAATTTCTCTCTTTGCCAGACCGGAAAGGGAAAGAACACAGAAAAGATTCGGCAGTGCCATACATGCATTTGCCAGATCCGAAAAACACCATACGGTTTCCATAGTACAGACGGCTCCCACAAATACGACCAGTCCATAGACAAAGCGGTATCCCACAGCACAGTTGTGTCCATTCACCAGATATTCGAATGCTTTTTCGCCCTGATACTCCCATCCGATAATGGTCGCAAAAGCAAACATCACGATTCCGATACTAACCAGATATCCCCCCGCCTTTCCAAACACAGAAGAAAATGCTGCAATCACAAGAGAAGTTCCAGTACAGTCTTCTGCTCCCGCACAGGAGATCCCGCTGCTCTTTGCGCTTGCCAGAACCAGGCCGGTCATAAGGCAGATGACCATCGTATCCACAAACACACCGGTCATGCTGATATAGCCCTGACGAACGGGATTGTCGGTTCCGGCAGCGGCAGCGGTAATTCCTCCTGCTCCAAGACCCGCCTCGTTGGAAAAAATCCCGCGGGATACGCCATAGCGCATGGACCGAAAGGCGGAGACAGAAGCCATTCCCACTGCCCCTCCTCCAACCGCTTGGAGGGAAAATGCATTTTTTGTGATTGCCGCAATTCCGTCAGGGAGATTTCGGCAGTTCACTCCAATAACCCACAGGCAGCCCGCGAGGTAAAGAAGCGCCATACAGGGCACCAGATATCCGGTACAGACCGCGATTGTCCCGATTCCTCCAAGAATCACCAATATCACAAGGATCGACACAATCAAACCCGAGAGTCCCCTTGGAATCCCAAACGCTTCTTCCGCAGCATAGGAGATGGAATTGGACTGCGTCATGTTTCCCATTCCAAAGGAAGCCATTACCGCAAAAACAGCATACAGTTTTCCCAGGATCTTACCTATTTTCTTTTTCGGAAATGCCTGCTCCAGCGTATACATGGGACCGCCGCAGTACTGCCCCGAACGGTTTTTGATGCGGTATCTGACCGAAAGAAAACTTTCGGCAAACTTCAGAGAAAATCCGGTCAGTGCAGAAAGCATCATCCAAAGAAGCGCACCCGGCCCGCCCAGATTCATCGCCGATGCCACCCCGATAATGTTTCCGGTACCGATAGAAGCCGCCAGTTCCGTCATCAGCGATGAAAACGGAGAGACTGCACCCTCTTTTTCTGCATTTTGTCTTGCATCTCTCCCAAAGGCAAGGCCAAGGGCATACCAGAGATTCCGGATGGGAAGTCCGCGAAACCGAAACGTCAGAAAGATCCCTG
>JAQYOA010000021.1 GCA_028727605.1 Lachnospiraceae bacterium | reverse complement strand
TGCTTCCTCCGGAATCGGAGCTGCACCGTGATGCACGCCCTGGGTAACCGGACACATCATTTCTACTTCGTGTGAATAAATCATTGTTAGACTCCTTTCAAATATGTACTTATTTGACCTTTGTCTTAGGAAGAGATCACTTCCACAGACCTATCATTATTTTCTCACAAAAACACCATTTCGTCCAGCAAAAATTGATAAAAAATTCGCAAATACCGAAAGCATTAATACTTTTCTACAATTTCCTCTCTGTTCTTAAAGATATGCCGCGGCGGGATAACACCACGCACAGAAGAAAGCGGGTAAATATTGGTGTTTTTCCCGACAACGGTACCGGGATTCAGTACGCTCTGACAGCCAACTTCCACTTCATCTCCCAGCATTGCACCAAATTTCTTAAGACCCGTTTCGATCTCCCCATCCGGTCCCTTTACAACAACCAGTTTTTTATCCGACTTCACATTTGATGTTATTGATCCGGCGCCCATATGAGCTTTATAGCCAAGAATCGAATCGCCCACATAATTATAATGCGGTACCTGAACTTTGTTAAATAAAATTACATTTTTCAATTCCGTAGAATTACCCACAACCGCACCTTCTCCTACAATTGCATTCCCGCGAATGAAAGCACATTGACGGATTTCTGCACCGCGGCCGATGATGCACGGGCCATTGACAGAAGCAGTAGGGGCAATCACTGCATCCTTTGCAATCCAGATATTTTCACCTTTTTTTTCATATACCTCCGGATCAAGCGCAGGTCCAAGTTCCAATATAAAGTCCCTGATCAGCGGAAGAACTTCCCAGGGATATGTCTTTCCTTCAAAGATTTTTGAAGCGATCGTCTCGTCTAAATTATAAAGCTCTGCGATTGTCACATTTTTCATAATAACACCTGACTTTCTCATTTACTTTTCTATTGAATGCCGCACCAAACCTCAGCTGCGGCGTGTTGCCTTGCTGCCTGTTTTATAATAACCAGCTGACGCATCAAATCTGCTGCGAAGCAGAGACTGATTCTGCAGCTGTTTTACATTTGCAGTATGACGTGTCACAAAATGTTCCAGTTTTCTCATATATTCCTCAGAGGTGATGTTTCCCTCCGCCACAAGGGTAAGCCCTTTTTCCCAACTGGCTGTCAGTTCCGGATTCAGCAGAGGGCGGATTGACTGATCAACTACGTCAAACACCATCTCTCCAAGCTGTGTAGGGGTAATCACCTGTGTTTTCTTATTCAATGCCAGATAACGAATTCCAAACAGTTTTTTTAAGATTTCTGCTCTTGTCGCGCTGGTTCCGATTCCGCTTCCTTTAATCTGTTCCCGAAGTTCCTCATCCTCGATCAGCTGTCCCGCATTTTCCATGGCAAGAATCATCGAACCGGACGTATACCGTTTTGGAGGAGAAGTTTCCCCTTCTTTAATCGTAAATTCTTTCAGTTCGATTTTGCTTCCTTTTCTCAGTTTTGAGAGAACCTCAATAAAAGAGGCATCACAGTTCACGATTTCTCCCTCACCGCTTTGTTCCTGGTCTTTTTTCTTCTGAAAAGATGGATCAGACACCACAAGATAACCGGGATCTGTCAGTACCCGAAAATTCGAGAAAAACTTTTCTCCTCCGATTTCTGCAGCAAGCGACGTTTTCTGATAAACAGCAGCCGGGTAGAAAATACCAAGGAAACGACGTACAATCGTCTCATACACTCTGGAAGACAGTTCCGAAAGATTCCTTAAACTGTTAAGACCCTGACCGGTTGGAATAATTGCGTAGTGATCGGTAATCTGTTTGTCATTCGTATATCGTGATTTTGCAATTCCCTGGTATTTCCCTTTTTCCAGTATCTCTCCGGCATACTGCCGGCACACCGAATACTGCGTCAGCCCTTTCAGATTCTTCTGGATTTCTTTTGCAACCGCCGTCGACAGGACACGGGCATCCGTCCTCGGGTATGTTACCAGTTTTTTCTCATACAGTTCCTGAACCACTTTAAGAGTCTCATCCGGACTGATTTTAAAAAACCTGGCACAATCGTTCTGCAGTTCCGCCAGATTATAAAGCAGCGGGGGATTCTTTTTTTCCTTTTTTCTTTCTATTTTATCCACGGTCGGGATAAGAGGTTCCTTTTTCAGAAGTTCATCAATCAGTTTTTGCGCATCCTCCCGCTTTTTAAAACCATTCTCCTTATAGAGAAGCGGTGAATGCTCATACCTGCTGCCCTGTACCGCTCTCCATTCCCCTTCAAAAGGATGCCCCTGAAGCTCCATGCACGCAATTACCCTGTAAAACGGTGTTTTCACAAAACTCCGGATTTCTCTCTCACGGCGCACTGTCATGCCAAGAACACAGGTCATGACACGTCCCACAGAAATCGCCTGATATTTGGTTCCAAGATAGGAGGAAACCGTGTTCCCGTATTTCAAAGAAAGAAGACGCGAAAAATTGATTCCCATCAGATAATCTTCCTTAGCCCGAAGATATGCGGAGGCAGAAAGATTATCATATTCTTTTTCATCTTTTGCCTCTCGTATTCCACGAAGGATTTCCTCTTCTGTCTGGGAATCAATCCAAACACGTTTTTGTATTTTTTCTCCGACACCGGCCATTTGGGCAACCAGGCGATAAATATACTCTCCTTCCCTTCCGGAGTCGGTACATACGTAAATCGTCTCGATGTCCTCTCTGTGCAGCAAGCCGCTGACAATACGAAACTGTTTTTCCACTTCCGGTATCACTTCATATTTAAATTCAGCAGGCAAAAAAGGCAGGGTATCGAGACTCCACCTTTTCAATGCCGGATCATATTTCTCGGGATAGCTCATGGTCACCAGATGTCCGACACACCAGGTGACCACGGATCGATCAGATTCAAGATATCCATCCCGACGCTGCATATTTTCTTTTAATGCTTTCGCGAATTCCTGTGCCACACTGGGCTTCTCCGCTATGTATAAAGATTTTGTCATTATTTATCTGCACTCATCATTCGGAGCGGCCATGCCAGCAACACACCGCCTCCTATTATGTTTCCTATTGTTACAATCACCATACTTTTTAAGATGGCGCCCACTGACAATCCCGGCACCAGAAAAGCTGCTACGGTGAAAATTGCCATATTGGCAATGCAGTGTTCAAATCCGGCAATCACAAATCCGGAAATGCACATCATGATCATCAGAAATTTTGTGGATTCACTCTTGCATTTCGTTCCGCATGCCACAGCAAGACAGACAAAGAAATTACAGAGAATCGCACGGAAAAACATCTCTCCGGCTGGTATGGAAAGCTTTCCTCCAATAAAGCCGGCAAAATAATCTGCCGTGCCGGATGCTCCCGCCAATACAAAGATCAGGGAAAACAGGAAGCAGCCGACGAAGTTTCCAACATAGCTTACCAGCCAGACTTTTCCCACATCTGCCCAGGATACTTTCTTATCATAGGCACCAAATGCCATCACCAGATTATTGCCGGTGAAGAGCTCAGCACCGATAAAAACGATCAGAAGCACTGCGATTGAGAATACAACTCCGCCAAGGAATTTTCCCCAGGCCGGATCAGATTCCTTGAACAGGTTTCCCACAACATTCGAATAGATCACGGCAACTGCAATGAAAAAACCGGCCATAATCGCCTTCAGAAAATACTTTCCGAAATGTTCCTTCAAAAGCTTCGCTTTGCCGATTGCTGCATTTGAAAATTTTTGTACGTCTTCGTATGGCATTTTGTTACTCCTTTCCTGTACCTTCCATTTCAAAGATACAGCCTCTGTTTTACTGCCCAGGGGCCAGGCAATACTGATTTGCTTTTGTTCTTGGGCAAACCGGCCTGTTCCTTCAAGTCATCCGGTTTATATCCCAACGTGTGAATTATAGCATTTATGTACAATAATTACAACGCAAAAGCCAACTCACGGGAGAAGTTCCACAAATATGTCATAAAATAAAAGTTATCAGTACAAAGTGTATCATTTTTTCTAAAACAAATGAAAAAGCAGCCCTAACGGACAAACCCGTAAAAGGCTGCTTATCCCGGTTTTATTTCTTTGTGATAAATCCTTTTGCTGTCAATGTCTCAGCACAGAGCACTGCTCCGCCTGCTGCAC
Organism: Lachnospiraceae bacterium; assembly: GCA_028727605.1. Taxonomy (GTDB): domain Bacteria; phylum Bacillota; class Clostridia; order Lachnospirales; family Lachnospiraceae; genus Fusicatenibacter. The sequence continues at coordinate 12,891 of JAQYOA010000021.1, read as the reverse complement.
CTCTGACTGTGTTGTGTGAAAGTCCGACAAACTTCCAGTCATATACGGTGTCCTCGCGAAGACGTCCTACACTGATTCCCATACCGTTTTCATAATCTACATCCAGTGCAACCTGCGGACGGTTATCCTCCTCCATATAACGGATGAACTGTTTCGGAGCACTTGGAAGATTCAGTTCCTGCGGAAGTCCTTTAAACTGAACCAGTTTCTCAATCAGCTGTTCCTTCGTTGGATTCTTACGGAATTTTACGAAAACTGCTGCTGTATGGCCATTTAACACCGGAACACGGATGCACTGACAGGTAATCTTTGGCTCCTGTGCTTTTACAATCACGCCATTCTCAATCTTACCCCAGATTCTTAACGGTTCCTGTTCACTCTTTTCTTCCTCTCCGGAAATAAACGGAATAATATTATGCTCCATCTCCGGCCAGTCTTTAAAGGTCTTTCCTGCTCCTGAGATTGCCTGATATGTGGTAGCTACTACTTCATACGGCTCAAACTCTTTCCATGCGGTAAGAACCGGCGCATAACTCTGAATAGAGCAGTTCGGCTTTACAGCAATGAAACCTCTTACGGTTCCCAAACGTTTCTTCTGAAACTCGATGACGTCAAAATGCTCCGGATTGATTTCCGGTACTACCATCGGAACGTCCGGTGTCCAGCGATGTGCGCTGTTGTTGGAGACAACCGGTGTTTCCGTTTTTGCATATGCCTCCTCAATCGCTTTGATTTCCTCTTTTGACATGTCAACTGCCGAAAATACAAAATCAACGGTTGAAGCTACATGCTCCACATCATTGACATTCATAACAACTAATTTTTTAACAGCCTCAGGCATTGGAGTATCCATTTTCCAGCGTCCGCCTACCGCTTCTTCATATGTTTTTCCGGCACTTCTCGGACTTGCCGCTACTGTAACTACTTCAAACCAGGGATGATTCTCAAGCAGAGAGATAAATCTCTGTCCCACCATACCGGTTGCTCCCAAAATACCTACCTTAAGCTTCTGATCCATTGTTTTTCTCTCCTCATATCACCGCATCGCGGATTGTTCTTCTGCGGCGCACATTTGTACGTCTCATGTAATACTATACCAATAAAGTAAAAAATGCAACTGTTTTTTTAATTTTCTTCGAGATATTTCCTGTTTTTTTCAAAAACAGCCTGCATGGCTTCTGCTCCCGGCGCACCGATTGTATTTCGACGTTCCACACAGTTCTTCATGCTGATCGCGTCATAGATATCATTTTCAAAGACCGGACTGATTTTCTGGTACTCGCAAAGCGTCATATCATCCAGGGAGATCCCTTTCTCCAGGCAGTAAAGAACCAGCTGACCGACGATCCCGTGCGCATCCCGGAAAGGAACTCCTTTTCCCACCAGATAATCTGCAGCGTCTGTCGCGTTTGTGAAACCATTTTTTGCGCTGTTCTCCATCCGCTCTTTTCGAAAATGCATCGTGGAAAGCATTCCTTCAAACAATGCCAGACATCCCTTTACGGTATCGATTGCGTCAAAAGTTAATTCCTTATCTTCCTGCATATCTTTGTTATATGCCAGAGGAATCCCTTTCATCGTGGTCAGAATTGCTGTGAGTGCACCGTATACACGCCCCGTTTTTCCTCTCACAAGTTCCGCTATATCCGGATTCTTCTTCTGTGGCATAATGCTGCTTCCGGTACTGTACGCATCGTCAATCTCTACAAACTGGTACTCGTTGGTATTCCAGATAATAATTTCTTCTGAAAATCTGCTCAGATGCATCATAATCGTAGACAGTGCACTTAATAATTCAATTACATAATCCCTGTCAGCAACGGAATCCATGCTGTTCAGCGTAGGGCCTGCAAAGCCCAGAAGTTCTGCCGTATATTCCCTGTCAAGAGGATACGTTGTTCCTGCAAGAGCCCCGGATCCAAGAGGACAATAATTCATTCTTTCATAAATATCGTGAAGTCTTCCGCGGTCCCTTTTAAACATTTCAAAGTATGCTCCAAGATGATGTGCCAGTGTAATCGGCTGTGCTTTCTGAAGATGAGTAAAACCAGGCATATAAGTGTGAAGGTTTTCCTCCATGATTTTCTCCAGTGTGACAAGAAGTTCTCTGACCAGTTCATCTATTTCCAGCAATTCATCGCGGACATACAGTTTCATATCCAATGCCACCTGATCATTACGGCTTCTTCCAGTATGAAGCTTCTTTCCCGCATCTCCGATCCGTTCAATCAGATTCGCCTCCACAAAGCTATGGATATCTTCATATTCACTGGTAATATTAAGGGCACCGCTCTCCACATCCGAGAGAATTCCCTCAAGTCCCGAAAGAATCTGATCTCTTTCTTCCACTGTCAAAATTCCCTGTTTTGCAAGCATTTTGACGTGCGCCATACTCCCTTTGATATCCTGTCTGTAGAATTTCTGGTCAAATCCAATGGAAGCATTAAACCGATAAACAAGCTGATCTGTCTCTTTGGTGAAGCGACCGCCCCATAACTGTGCCATAATAATCTCCTCTTTTCTGTTAGAATTCTGACACTGATTATACAGGATAACCCGCAGGTTTTGCAAGTGCAAATACTGCTTTGCAGTAACTGTGTTATTCTCTCTTTTTCAGACAATGTTTTTCCATAAGATGAATCATTCCGTAAAGGATGGCTGCCATCAGACAAAGGATCAGGATTGACAGGATAACCCAGTCAAGTTTGAAGAGACTCTCCTACACCCGCTCATTCTTTCTGATCCTTTTCGCAGGTCCTCCAGATTCCATGCCCGCCTCTGCCTTCATAACAAATCCGCCCTTCCTTACGCAGGATACGTATACGATAATAAACCGCAGACTGACTGATTCCGAGGACAGTAGACAATTCCTTTGCCGTAGTTTTTGGATGATCACCTATATAAACTTGCAGTTCTTCCAATTCCTTTTGCATTTGTTTTCGCTCTCCGGAAGTGGAAAATTCTCCCCAATCGATTCGAAGAGGATTTTGCAGAATCCCGGGCAGCGGCGCTTTTTTCCAAAAGATCAGCAGATATTCCGGATAGACATGAATCCGCTGTATTACAGCGAGGATCGCGTCTGTAAGCAGCCTATCCTGATTTTTTCGAAGAAAAGCTTCTATTTTTTCCATTCTTTCCTCTTTTGCACATTTCACAGACACAGCGGTTTCTTCTTTTTCTTCTGCTTTCAGCAGTTCCATCTGTTGTTCCAGTTCCCGGTACCTTTTTTTGTACTGATCGTCTGTCACAACTCCTTCCAGGAGTTTATCCAGCAGAAGTTTCTGCTGTTTTCTGATTTTTTCGCTTTTCTTTTCAGAGGGTTTTCTTCTTTTGAACTCGTTCTCTCCCGGAATTGCTTTTTGAAGGAATTTCATTGTCCCTGCAATCATCTGATCAAACATTTCTATTTCGATACAATTCAAAGCACACACACTTTTCTCAATAGCCTGATACAGTTTTTCCTCCTCCAGACAAATGTTTTGACACCCTCCATCCAATGGATTTTTCCCCCGGGAAATACAGTTCTTGCACTTCCACTCGTGAATACTCATATTTTTTTCTTTCTTTTTTCTGGTAGTCCTGCAAAAAACACACCCACACTGCCCGCAAAAAAGTTTTTGGCTGAAAGGATATCTGCGGGAAAACCCTGCCGGAAATTGCTCCGCAGACCCGGATCGCTTTTTTCTTTCCTCAATTGCAAAATTTGCACGCTCCCATAACTCTTCGCTTACAATTGCCGGTATTTTTCCTTCGTAAATATACTGCTCACTCTTCGGATTCCGGATCGTTTTTCCTGTTTCGAACTCGTAATGGGACCGATTCATGACAATCGTACCTTTATTCAGCGGATTGCGAATCATTCGCAAAATATCTGAACCGGAGAAGTATCCTCCCCTGCAATTGCAAATTCCCTCTTGTGCAAAAATCTTTGCGATAGTGCGGCCACCGTATCCTTCCGCACACAACTCATACATTCTTCGCTTTATTTGTGCCTCCTTCTCATCGATCACAACCCGATGATCCGGCAGTTTACGATAGCCGTAGGTATTGGATGTCAAAACCGGAGTTCCGCCATTCTTTTGCCGGTTTTGATGGGCCAGATTCATTTTCTTGCTGAGTTCACGACTGTATTCTTCTGCCAGGATCGCTTTGATCCCGGTAATCAATGCATCATCCGTGGTATAAAATTTCTGCTCCAGATAGAGATACAGCTGCTTCCCGGTACAGCACAGACGATCCACAAACAAATACCAGTCTTTTGTGTTTCTCATCAGCCGATCCTGAGATTTGATCACAATAACATCAAATTTGTCTTCCAGGAGGTCTTCATAGAGACGGTTATATTCCTCTCTCCCTTTTCTGCTTGTTCCGGAGCAGCTCTCCACATAAGAATCCACCGGTATCCACTGTTTTTTTTCGATCCATTCTTTCGCCTCCTGCACCTGTTTTTTCAATGCATCCCTCTGGCTTTCCTCCTCCGTGCTGCATCTGGCATAAAAAACAGCCCTCGTCTGCTGTGACGTGACAGTCTCTTTTTTCATACCACACTCTCCCAAAGAAGCCTTAACAGTGCGATCTTTTCCTCCGGAGTAATCAATTCCTCTCTTTCCAACTCCCGGGCAATGACACGAATTTGGGTACAGCGCCACATTCTTTCCGTTTTTTCTCTCTCTTCTTCCGTCTGCATTTCGTCAAAATTTTTCAATGGAAATGCCTCCGCTATATTTATTCCAGTATATGAAATGAGTTGCCCGGCAAATGAGCCTGACGTCAATTATTCCGGAAAGAAAAGAACAGCCGGGCACAACTTCCTACGGAAGGCATCTCTTACAAGGCTCATATCCCTGCTTCAATAGCGATTCAAGGCTTCCCTTATAAGTTTTCTGATTCTCCGGCTTTATGTCTGACACACTTGCGCATTCCGGAAGGTGTATTTTTTTGCTTGAAAGGTTTAATATGTATTCCGTACCTTCTTCACCATTGTCCGATTCTTCTTCCGCCTCGCAGCTCTCTCCATCGCTATAATCAATTTCGATTCCCGGCTGCACGTTATACGCATAGATATGAAAGCTGATTCCGTCCCCGTTGTCCTCCACAGACATAGCTTCCATCTCCACACCGCTCGCTACCAGATTGTCCCCCTCAAAGACCGGAGTCACCTCATACAGAACATGATTTCCTGTTTCTTTAATGTAATCCGCCACCATATTTTCAAAGGGAAGCATCCCTTCCACATTCAGGTAACGTGTACCGGTAATCAGATTTTCCTCGTTCGCATTTTCTGCTGTCAGCTGATATCCAATCAAGTGGCAGCGATTGTAAAGATAATTTCCATCCACATTATCATATTTTGCCGTCTGCCATCCGCTTGGTTTTACCTGCCCGATGGAACCTCTCTTCTCAGTTGGCATCAGATCCTGACCGATACATGCTTTTGCCGTACCGCAGCGTCCAAGTTCATCCAATTCACTATAAGTTTCATAAGATTCGGTGCTTTGAAGTTCTGCTTCGGAAAAATCAGGCTGATTATCCCAAAGGATGACATAGGGCTCTCCGGAATACTCCGGAATTTCGGTAAGTTCTGCTGATTTTTCTTCTGTAACTGTTCCATTATAAACTTCTTCTGCCTGACATCCTAGTAAAACCATCATACATAAGAGCAGGGCAATCCACTGGATTCTGTGTTGTCTCTTCATCGCTGATATACCTCTTTTGTTATTTTTTCATGGGAGTATCCCGCAAATTCTTCTGTGGCGATCCTTTTCCACTCCTTTAAATCCAAACCGAGATGAACATCTGCCGGGTATTTTCGATTCCACCAGAATATGATTAAGCTTTCAATGGAATCCTCGTACGGCTTCAGACTCTGGTTTTCCACAAAGCAGAAATCTCCTTGTGCTGCTTTTGACAGAAATGCTTCATCCATTTGAACAGGAAACGCAAACAATCCCTGCGAACACGGATGGATCCACAGGGTTCTATTCTGACATAGTTCTTCCACTTTTGCAATGACGGTTCTGTCACTGGACACTCTCCGATGTTGAAACATCATACCTTCTCTGTCATCCAGGCATACAATTGCTATCATTCGCTTTTTCCTCCTTTTCTCTGTGTCAGATTTATTTTATCACAGATACCCTCCATATGACAATTTTGTCTGTCAGGTATTCCTTTCGGTACTCTTATCTGAACACCTGACTGCCGTAGATAATCAGATATCCAAGTCCACGGCGTGCTCCGATAAATTCCCCGATTACCACTCCGACCAGACACAAACCAATGTTGACTTTAAATGCAGCCAGCAGACTTGGTACCGACCAGGGCAGTACCACTTTGATCAATATATCCTTTTTTGTCCCTCCAAGGGTATAGATTAGTTTCATCATATCCGAATCAACTTCGGAGAATGCGGAGTAGATGCTGATCACCGACCCGAAAACCGCAACGGAAATTCCTGCAACAATAATTGTACGGACATTTGCCCCAAGCCAGACAATCAGCAGCGGTGCCAATGCCGATTTCGGAAGACTGTTCAGGACAACCAGATATGGTTCCGCAACGGCAGAAACCTTTGGAAACAGCCAAAGTATCACGGAGAACAGAATGCTGATTCCCATTACGAGGAAAAAACTTACCAGCGTTTCGTAGAGTGTAATTGCGATATGAAGATACAACTCCTGTCCCTTCCACATCTCCAGAAATGTCTTGGCAACCCTGGAAGGGCTTGAAAAAATAAATGCGTCAATCCAGTCAAGATCGGATGATAGTTCCCAGAGTCCCAAAAAAACTGCCAGAATGAAAAACTGCAGCACACGAATCTGTATTTTGATTACCTTCTGTCTTCGTAAAAAACACTCCTGCATAGTACAGTTTTTCTGTTTACTCCTCATCATTGAGTTCCCTCCATACCTGATTGAAATAATTTTTAAATTCCGGCGCACTTCTTGATTTCATCGGAGTACGATCCTCCATATCAAAATGGATTGGTATTTCCCTTTTCACAGTCGTCGGCCGCTTTCCGAGAACAAGTACACGGTCTGCCATACTAATCGCCTCAGCGATATCATGCGTCACAAGAACAGCCGTCTTATTCTCTTTTTTTATAATCGATCCAATGTCATCGCAGACATTCAGCCTTGTCTGGTAATCCAGCGCCGAAAACGGTTCGTCCAGAAGAAGCAGCGCCGGTTCCATTGCCAGGGTACGAATCAACGCCGCTCTCTGACGCATACCTCCCGATAATTCCGACGGTCTCGCTTCCCGGAATTCCCCAAGGCCATACGTATCCATCATCTCCTGTACCATTTCCCTTTTCTTAGGAGTTATGATATGGTTAATTTCCAGTCCTAACATCATATTACTGTAAACAGTGCGCCACTCAAACAGATGATCCTTCTGCAGCATATATCCGATGTTCAGACTTGATTCGCCGACCGGTTTCCCATAAATACGAATTGTTCCGAATTCCGGCTGTATCAGATTGGAAATCAGATTCAGAATTGTACTTTTTCCACATCCGCTGGGTCCAACCAACGCTACAAATTCCCCTTCCATAACCGAAAAAGAAAGATTGCTGATTGCAGGCGTTTCTCCTTTTGTTGTGTGATAGGCAAATGATATATTTTCCAATTCCAGTAAGATCCCCATAAAGTCCCTCCTATAATGACCAAACCCAAAAGCTGAATCACTTTCCGGTTTGCACATCAGCACTCATAGGATATAATATGACCGCGTACCCAAAAAGTCCTGTATTCTTCCCGGTTCACGGCAAAATCCTCTGATTGCCTCTTGAATATCCTGAATGGATAAGTTTATAATAGCTGTGATGCAAATCAGCCTTATTAGAAAGGACTCTTGGAATGGCCAACAAAAGAAATTATCAAAAAGAACTGGAAAAGACAATCGCATCTCAAAAGGACTTTGCTCCTTCTCTGCTGCTTCACAGCTGTTGTGCCCCCTGCAGCAGTTATGTTCTGGAATATCTGTCCCAGTACTTTCGCATTACATTGTTTTACTATAATCCGAACATTTATCCGCCCTCTGAGTATGACAAACGGGTAGAAGAACAACAACGGCTGATTCGGGAACTTCCTGCCCGATATCCTATTTCCTTCTGTCAGGGCGTCTACGACTGTGATCGTTTTTACGATCTGACCAGAGGCATGGAAAATATTCCGGAAGGAGGCGAACGCTGTTTTGTCTGTTATGAAATGCGGCTTCGGGAAGCAGCAAAAAAAGCACAGGAGCTTCAGTGTGATTATTTCACCACTACGCTTTCTATCAGCCCTTTAAAGAACGCCGAAAAACTCAACGAAATTGGTGAAAAACTCGCTTTGGAATACGGCGTTCCCTATCTGAATTCTGATTTTAAAAAGAAAGGCGGATATCAAAGATCCATCGAACTGTCCCGTGTCTATGGATTGTACCGGCAGGACTATTGCGGATGCGTATTTTCTGCGCAGGAACGCCGCCAAAAGAGTACCGGGTGCGAACTTTAACAAAAAAGCAGCTGATGCATTGTACCGACCTGCATCAGCTGCTTTTCTATATAGAATTTTGTTTATTCTCTTTCTTCCAACGCCCGGTAAGGTTTATGATGACCCACATATTTGTAAGCCGGACGAATGATCTTTCCTTCGTTGACCAGTTCCTCCATTCGATGGGCAGACCAGCCTGAGATACGGGAAATGGCAAAGATCGGCGTATACAGTTCTTTCGGGAGTCCAAGCATCGCATATACAAAACCGCTGTAAAAGTCCACATTCGCACATACCGGTTTTAACAGACGTCTCTTCCTGGCAATACACTCTCCTGCAATCCGTTCAACCGATTCATACAGACTGAATTCTTTTTCATCATGCTTTTCTACTGAAAGCATTTTTGCATATCGTTTCAAAATCACGCATCTTGGATCAGACAGGGTATAGACAGCATGCCCCATACCATAAATGAGACCGCTGTGATCAAACACTTCTTTATCCAGCATCTTAATCAGATAGCTGCGAAGTTCCTCTTCATCTTCCCAATCGGAAACGTTTTCTTTGATATTTTCAAACATTTCCATAACTTTCAGATTCGCACCGCCATGTTTTGGCCCTTTCAGTGAACTTAAGGAAGCGGCAACTGCTGAATAGGTATCGGTACCGGAAGAAGATACCACATGTGTTGTAAAGGTAGAGTTATTTCCACCGCCATGATCTGCATGAAGAATCAGCGCTACATCCAGTACTTTTGCCTCAAGTTCCGTGTACTGTCCGTCCGGATGCAGCATCTGCAGCAAATTTTCTGCCAGAGACAGTTCCGGTTTCGGATTTCGGATAAACAAGTTCTGGTTCTCATGGTAATGACGGTAGGCGTGATATCCATATACCGCAATCAGGGGCATCTTTGCAATCAGGCTCAATGCCTGGCGAAGCACGTTGGGAATGCTAATGTCATCCGCCTTATCATCGTAAGAATACAAAGTCAGCACACAGCGCTGCAGTGTATTCATCATATTTTTACTTGTCGCCTTCATGACAACATCCCTTACAAACGTATCAGGAAGTTCGCGATAAATACTCAGGATATCTGTAAAATCTTCAAGCTGCGATGCGGTCGGAAGTTCACCGAACAACAGAAGATAGGTGATCTCCTCGAATCCGAACCTTCGGCCATTCATACCCTCAATCAGCTCTGCAACATTATATCCCTGATAATACAGACGACCATCCACAGGAACCTTTTCCCCTGTTTCCTCATCCACATCGAACGCAATGACATCCGAGATCTCTGTCAATCCCGTAAGCACACCCTTACCGGTTGATTCACGAAGTCCGCGCTTTACGTCATATTCTGTGTAAAGAGCCAAATCGATCTTACCGGAATTCATACTGTATTCTACCAGCTGATTCAGCTTATCTTCCAGATTTTCATAATTCATCGTCATGGCAACAGCCCCTTTCTTCTTTAGTTTACAACTATACTTTCTTTTTTGGAGCTTGTCAATGATTTTCTTTCATTTTTTCTTCTTGTCTCCAATAAAATGCAAAAAATTCGTTCTGATTTTGAAAGTTTCAAAAAATCTTATTCATTCTCTGCATCTTGATTTTCCAGCACCAGGGTGGCAACCGCCTTTTCATTATACTGGGAAGAAATAATTCCGCCATCAGAAAGTCGGGAATAAATTCCGGCAAACTGACCGTTGTAGACAAACAAACCTGACATATTCGTGTAAGGCTTCATCGCCGGGTGCTCTTCCGGAAAATAAATATTATCCGTCCGATACGGCGGACAATATTCCTGGTAGATATAGCCTTTATTTACATGACGCTTTACAATGTCTTCCCATTCCTCTGCCGTATAGTCCACTCCGGCAAAAACCCCGCGGGAACCATAGGAATCCAATGGTTTTATAATCCAGCGCTCACGTTCCCTTAATATTTCTTCCAGACACTCTTTGCTGCCATCGCAAAGACTGGTTCTCGGAATATGCTCCATGACAAAACGCTGCTCCTCTTCTGTCAGAAGCGAAAGTGTCGGCTCTTCACGTATAATTTTAAACAGCCATTTATTATGAATAATCTGTGTGCAGAAGGAACCCATCACACATACATCCTGATTTTTCACTGCATTCAGAAACGGCTGCACCTGATCGTAGTTCTCCATCACATCTGTCGTCACAGCTCGGCGATATACCACATCGACCGGATGGCCTGTTGGCGAATACAGTACATGATCATGATAGGTCATTTCTGTAATTTCACAAATCTCACATTCATAGCCGGCTTTCTGAAATCTTCTCTGAAACTCTTCAAATTCCGTAATGGAACAATGGGGAATAAAGTCCACAATTGCCACATATGGATTCTCTTTTTTCTTTTCATAAGTATCATAGAGATCCATAAAAATCTTCACCCATTGATCAAAAAGCTCGTATGTGCGAAACTTATATTTTTTCATCATCTTCTGATGAGTCGTATTCAGATCCAATGCCTGATTCAGAACATAGTCCTCATTCATCGCACTGGTTCCGTCTGTGTTGATCTCACAGAATTTAAAACTGTAGTCTTCTTCGTTCAAAAAAATATCGAACCTGGCAATCGGAAGCACCGAATCATACAGATTCGGTACCAGAATCAGCTCTTCCAGTTCCTTTGAAAACGGAAAACACTTCCGATACTCCGGATTTCTCAAATATTCTCTGATAATCTTTTCAAAAATTCTATAGGTTGTCTGAACAATTTTTTCAAAATAATCTGTTTCCTTTTGTGTGAAAATTTTCGGGATATGCAGGGTATGAACGCATCTGCCATGATAAGCCACAGAAGAATGCTCCAAAAAATTCTTTACCGCCAATGCGGATGTACGATTTTCTTCAAAATTATCTTCTATCTCTTGCTGATATTCCATACGGATCGTTTTCACATCCATCAGTCTATCCTCCTCAATTTTTGTCCAAGGGTTACTCTCTCTTCTGCAATCCTGAAAAACGGTTCCAGATAAGCGGCTTCTTTTGTTTCCAGGTGTTCCCCTGCCGTTTCCAGAAGTCTTGTGCAGAATTTATCTGCCGGCATTCCGTAAATTTCACCGCCAAAGCCTTTTTCCTGCAAAGATCTTTCCGCTGTTTTGATATCAGACTCATCGATAGCAAAATCACTCAGCAGTTTTTCACGCACTTCCCGTTCGAAAGTAAGTCCCTTCAGCAAAGCCGTGTATGCCATACTGTATTCCACCGGCATACTGTCCGCTCCCCGAATTTCTATATAGTTTTTCAGTCTTACATCAAGAAACGTCATGGACAGTATATGTTCCAGATCTTCTTCTGTCAAGAGGCGGTCACTCCAGATCTCAGAAACTCTCTGATCTCCTGTATACACAGATCCTCCCGGAATCGGAAGAAAAATAGGCTTTAAGTTCCAGAGATATTTCGCATACGTATGAAAACCGAAATCTTCATCAAACAGTCCGGGAAGAATTCCGCATCGTTCCTGATCAACCCTGTCCCAGATATAGGTTCTGGCAAGATATCCGTCATAAGGCATCCCTTCAAAGACCGGTGTATTGTCTGAAAGCAGTTTTAACGCCGGCATCAGCAAATAAGCGAGACGATATTTTTCCACAAAATCCTGTTCACAGCAATAATCAATCGAAACTTGTGTCGATGCAGTTCCCCTCATCATATTTCTTCCGCAGGAACCGGATTTCTGAAAATACTGATCCATATAAGTATATCGTTTTTTGGGGATCAACGGAAGGTCATTCACTTTTGATTTTGGCTGATAGCCCAGGTTCACCATATGACACCCGTGTCGCTCCAGAACCGGATCAGTCTGCTTCCGAAAATTTTCATATATTGTTTTAATCACACAGACACTGTCTTTTGGGGCAATACTGATTTCCAGCTGGGCTGCCGGCTCAAGACTCACAGAATAATCCGCATTGTAAAGACCCAGCAAACAGCCTTTCTCAGTATAACTGCGCGGATACAGTTCACTTAACTCCGAAAGTATCTTTCCCATCCCATGTTCCCCGTAATAGGAAATACTCTCCCCGGACTGATTATCCACCACCAGATGTTCAATTTCCACACCGAGTTTTTGAACACAATTCCATTTGCATCCATCCTGAAAATTCCGTTCCAGAATCTCCAGATTTTTCTTTTCCATCTCGCTGTACATATAGTTCTCTCCTTTTTACTGCAGTAAATCCTGATTTTTTTCAAAAAACTATTGCATTTTTTTCAAAATACGTTATAATATTCATTGTGTCATTCAGCGATTGAATCACATAAGCCGAAATAGCTCAGTCGGTAGAGCACTTCACTCGTAATGAAGGGGTCGTCAGTTCGAGTCTGATTTTCGGCTTTTTTTATTTTTAGCAGACCGGTCATTCCATGAAAGATGCCGGTCT
>JAQYOA010000020.1 GCA_028727605.1 Lachnospiraceae bacterium | reverse complement strand
CTGCGCCTTCCATAATCTGTTTCAGTTCGTCTACGCTCTCCTCAGCAGCTTTTTCGCCAACTTCCGGTTTTGCACCAGCGCCAAGACCTTTTGTCAGCTTCTCGCCAATCTGAAGGATCGTAGGTGCCTTGCAGAGTGTTAAAGCCTGTTTATCTGTATTCACACCAACAAATTCAACACCGCCGATGGATTCTTCAACCATTCTATTCACAGCATTATTTCCTGCACCACCCACACCGATTACTATAATCTTTGCAGATGATTCTGCCTCATTTGTCATGATTTCTAACAATTTGAAATTCCTCCTTTATAAAGACCTGCTGTCTATCACTTCAAACTCTACTATAGCCCTGTATTTTTCATAGTCATACATACAGATATAATATAATTAATTCCGGAATTAATCAACAGTTTTTTTCATTTTTTTCGAAATTTGTGCAGCCGTTCCCCCGCATACCAGCCTTACGTATCTTTTGTGAAAACAAAATTTCCGCTCTCTTCCGTGTAATCTTCCATATGCAAGACTCCAGACATTCCCTGAAGTCTCGGAAGAATTGCGGAAAGCTTTGTCATCTTTTCTTCCAGGTTGTCATCCTTTCCAAGCTTGATCCGGACTGTGTCGTAGTAATGCAGCACAATCTGTCCGTCCTCACAGAATTCCACAGAATCCGGCAAAATATCATACTTCTCAATCATCCGCGTAATAGCAAGGATCGTCCGGAACACGGAAGGATCCTCCACATTCAACGGTTCATTCTCTTTTACCTCATCAAACAGAAGTCCCGTGACCAGCGGCACATTTTCCAGTGTCGGATGAAATTCGGATACCGTAACTCTTGCACTCTGTATAGCATCGGAAGACAGTGATTCCATCCCCTGCTCTTTGCTCTGCTCCTCTGTTTGTGCACCTACCTCCGAAGCGGAAGAAATATCACCGGATCCTTCTTCCGGCTCACTTTCCGATGCGGACGGATCCGGCGGCATAGTTCCTGTATCCTCTCCGGATGCATCAATCGGTTCACTGCTGAGTGGTTCCGGTTCAAGAGCTTCTTCTGCAGCACTCCCGTCCGGTATACATTCCAGTACGATTCCGTCCTTGTCAAAATAAACCTTCTGATTTTCAAACTCTACATATCCGATTGTTTTCTTTTCCGTAACCTGGATCCGGATAGTATCATTGGATACATACTCGAACTCGATCGATTCCATAAACGGAATACTGCTCATATCCACTTTGGAATGAAACGTCGTAAGCAAAAATGTATTAAACGACAGAGAATCTTCCATTGCCATTTCACGGATTTCTTCTTCTGTATAGCGCGTGTTTCCGGTTACCTCCACGTGCCGTACCTGAAATGCACCAAGAAAAAGAAGCATGCCAAGTCCGACACCGCCGGCGCACGCCGCTGCCAGTTTTAATTTTTTCTTTCTGCTGATTTTTCTGACCTTCTTCTGTTTCATTTTTGGTCTCCCCTTTGTTCAGTCAATCGCTTCCTTCTCCACCAGGATCCTTCCTCCAAGTGCAGACAGCGTTCGCGGAAACTGCTCATAACCCCTTTCAATCAGATGAATTTTATGGACTGTCGTGATTCCCTCTGCGCCAAGAGCTGCTATAGCCAGAGCTGCGCCTCCCCGAAGATCTGTGGAAGTCACATCCGCTCCCAGCAGTTTGCTGGTTTCCGTACGAATCTCCTGTCCCTCAATCGTTACCTTCGCTCCCATCTTTTTCAGTTCCCACGCTGTTCTCATGCGGTCTTCAAAAATCGTCTCACGAATTCGGCTTCCCCCTTCAAGCGTCACCGCCACAGCCAGATACAAAGACTGAAGATCGGTCGGAAATCCCGGATAACCGGAGGTTTCCAGGTATGGAACCGCCAGATGGACATTCCGACTTTCCGTTACCAGTGTACCACCGATTACGGCATATTGTCCACCCATTTTCTCATAGACGTCAAGCACAGCTCCCATTTCATCCACCGGCGCGTCTTCCAGAATGATCCTTCCTCTGGTTGCAGCCCCCGCCATCAGATAAGTTCCGGCCGCAATTCTGTCCGAAGGCACACAAAAAGTACAGCCTTCCAGCCTTTGAACACCGCGGATCACAATTTCGGAAGTTCCCGCCCCCTCAATCTTTGCCCCCATCTGATTCAGAAAACGGCACAAGTGCAGAATTTCCGGTTCTCTTGCACAATTTTCCAAAACCGTCACTCCTCTTGCAAGCGTTCCCGCGAGGATTGCATTTTCCGTTGCACCCACGCTGACGCGCGGAAATACAATCAGATTTCCTTTAAGCTGCTTCGTCTCTGCACAGATTTCGCAGTTTTTTTCCTCCACACCAGCTCCCAGTTGTGTCATTGCCATCTGATGCAGATCTGTCGGTCTCTTTCCGATTGTACAGCCGCCCGGTGCATGGACAACCGCCCTCTTCTTTCTGCCAAGAAGGCTTCCGAGAAAAAGAACGGAGGAGCGCATTTTTTCGGCCAGCGCTCCTTCCACGGTATCCTTTTCAATCTTTCTGCACTCCAGACAGAGATCAGAATCTTCCCACCATACCTCTGCTCCAAGGTTTTGCAGAATTTCCACCATATCACAGACATCGGAAATGAAGGGACATCCTTTCAAAACGATTTTTTCCTCGCAAAGCAGCGCAGCCGCAATCATTGGCAGTACTGCATTTTTGGATTTCTGCACACGAATCCGTCCCTGAAGAGGTCTGCCTCCCAGGATATGATATACTCCCAATTGCCTTCTCCCGTCTCTTTGTACTCCTGATTATCATATGCGAAATTTCAGGAAAAGGTGTCTTGACGGCTTACAGAAAGCGCCAGCCCCATCTCTCCGAGAAGAAAAACCACGGATGTCCCTCCGTAACTGATAAATGGAAGTGTAATTCCGGTATTGGGAATGGTATTTGTCACCACAGCAATATTCAGGATCACCTGAAGCGCGATGTGCCCCATAATCCCGCCGGCAATCAATGCTCCGCATAAGTCTTTTGCATGGACCGCGATTACCATCAGTCTCCAAATCAGGAGTCCGAACATCAGAATACAAAAGCATGCTCCCACAAGTCCCAGTTCTTCACAGATAATCGAAAAAATCATGTCATTTTGTGCCTCCGGAACAAATCCGAGTTTCTGCATACTGCTTCCAAGTCCTCTTCCGAAAATCCCTCCGCTTCCGATCGCGTACAATCCCTGTATTGTCTGGAATCCTTTTTCGTAGGCCTCCGGATTTTTCCAGATAGCGATTCTTTCCAGACGGTAACTTTCAAGACTTAAGAAAATTCCGATAAATCCGATTCCGGCGGTTCCGATTCCAAGGAACGGCAAGTACCGCGGATTCGAAATAAAGATAACAAACACTGCAATTCCGAGAATGATAATTGCCGTGCTCAGATTGTTCGAACCTACCAGTGCTACAATCGGAAGGGCAGAGACAAAAACACTCATCATAAAAAAAAGACTGGTCGTTTTCCTTCTGGTCTTTTCGACCACCCAGGAAAGAAACAAAATGACAGCTACTTTTGCAAATTCCGAAGGCTGAAACGACAACGGACCGATGTTCAGCCATCTTTTGGAACCGTTGTACTCACTTCCGAAAAAAAGCACCGCCGTAGAAAGTCCAAGGGAGGCAAGATACAAAGCAGGAGCCATTTCAAAAAGTTTGTGATAATCCGTCTCTGAAATCAAATACATCAAAAGAAGCCCAAGCAGACTGGAAAAAAGCTGCTTCTTAAAATAATAAGCCGGGTCATGAAATTTAACCCGGCCATTGTAAGCGCTGGTACTGTACAGGATCACCAGGCCTCCCAAAAGAAGAAGCAGTACCAGTACCAGCAGAACTTCATCTATTTTCTGTTTTGAATTCTTCCCTGTCATACGCACCGCCGGATCTCATAGCCTCTCTACAGCATATGCATCCGTCAAAAAAGCCATACATTTTTCCTTCCACTTTTTACAGTGCTCTGACATACTCCTTGAAAAGTTCTCCCCTCTGCTCATAGCTGTCAAACTGATCCCAGCTTGCACAGGCCGGCGAGAGCAATACTGCATCACCCGGATTTGCCATCTGACGGCAGATCTGCACAGCTTCTTCCAGGTTTTCTGCGAAGAGAATATCATTGAAACCGACTGCTCTTGCCGCTTCTGCAATCTTTTCTTTTGTCGCACCGATCAGCACCAGATATCGAACCTTTCCGTCAAATGCACGGATCCAATCCTCATAAGTGGACTGTTTGTCATATCCTCCGCCGATGAGCAGAGTCGGACGGTTCATCGCCTGAATTCCCTTGATTGCAGCATCCGGGTTTGTTCCCTTGGAATCATTGTAATAGACAATGCCGTCTTTTTCGCAGACATACTCGATCCGATGTTCTACCCCCGCAAAATTTTTGATCACTTTGCGGACGGTTTCCATCGGCACGCCCGCATGAAGTGCCATGGCAACTGCCACCATAACATTTTCAAAATTATGTAAGCCCAAAAGTTTCAGTTCCTCTGTTTTGGTCACAAGAACGGTTTCCTTTCCATCCGCGAGATAGATTCCTCCGTCCTGATAGTAAATTCCCTTCTCCAAAGGACGAAGACTGGAAAAATACATCACCTGAACTTTTTGTTCTGCAGTCAGCTGCTCTCCGAAAGACCGCAGAATTTCATCTTCATAATTCAGTACGCAGAGATCATCCATCGTCTGATTCTTGGTAATCAGTTCCTTCACCCGAATATATTCCTCCATGGTGTGATGGCGATTCAGATGATCCTCCGTAATGTTGGTAATGGCGCTGGCCAGCGGATGAAACTTCTCTATGGTTTCCAGCTGAAAACTGCTGATCTCAGCCACCGTAACTGTATCGTCTGTCTCATCAAGTGCAACAGAGGTGTACGGTATTCCGATATTTCCCACAACCTTCACATCCGGACAAAATGCCTTCATAATCTCACCGAGAAGTGAAGTAGTTGTTGTTTTTCCGTTTGTGCCGGTAATCGCAAGAACCTTTCCCTTTCCGGTCTCATAGGCAAGTTCTACTTCTCCCCAGATACAGATCCCCTGTTCCTTCATAGCCAGTACCTCCGGCAGATCCGTCGGTACACCCGGACTCAGGACAGCCAGATCCAGTTCCGCAATCAATTCCATTGGAAATGCTCCAAGCACAATCTGAACTCCGTCGGAATCCGGAAGCTGAGCCAGTATTTCCTCTGCGCTTTTTGTATCTTTTCCGTCATAGAGCACTACATTCGCCCCTGTTTTCTGCAGCAAATCTGCTGCGCCGATTCCGCTTTTTCCGGTTCCGAATACCAGAACCTTTTTTCCTGCAAGTTCCATACTAACCTCCATCCAGACAAACAAAATCTATCAAATCATTTTCTTTTGCTGCTTTTCATTACAGTTCATTTACTCATACTTATTACATTATGATTCATTTACCTCTATCCTTTCCCAGTATATAGCGTTTCCCGGTATTTCGCAACCACTTTCTCGTCTGTCTATTCCCGTATCCGATCAGTTGTCTCCTCCTTTTGTATGCCAAGATACGGAAATACGTTCTCAAAAATATCCCGCATCACCGGTGCACAGATCGTTCCTCCGTAATAAACCCCCTGAGGATTCCGAACGATGCATAAGCCCAGCACAATCGGTTCCTCCGCCGGAGCGAATCCGAGAAAAGAAGAAATATAACGATTCGCACTCCTTGGAAGAGTCTGAGAGGTTGCTGTTTTCCCTCCGATGGAATATCCTTCAATATACGCGTTTTTCCCTGATCCCTCCGAGACCACAGTTTCCAGCACTTCCCGTACTGTTTTGGAAGTTTCCTCCGACAAAACCGTTTTGTCCGTATCGTAGCGCAATATTTCATTGGAATTTCCATCGGCATCCAGAATTTCCACGCCAAAATGGGGGATGATTTGCCTGCCGCCATTGATCAGTGCAGATACCGTTGCCGCAAGACGAATCGGCGTAATCTGAAAGGACTGACCAAAAGACATGGTTGCCAGTTCCACCTGTCCGATCTTTTCCTCTTTGTGCATAATTGCGGACGCTTCCCCCGGAAGATCAATCCCTGTCTTATCCATTAACCCAAATTTACGGAAATAACTGCAGAAGTTTTTTACGCCCAATCTCAGTCCCACTTCGATAAAAACCGGATTGCAGGAGTTCTGAACTCCCTGCACAAACGTTTCCGCTCCATGACCTGCACGCTTATGACAGTGAATCCGGCGATCTTCCACAACCTTATAACCGCAGCAGGAAAAACCATCCTCCAGGGAGACCACTCCCTCCTCCAATCCGGCAGACATTGTAATAATCTTGAATGTGGAACCCGGTTCGTAAGTATCATTGATGCATTCATTTCTCCACATTTGATTCCGCAAATCCTGCAGTTCTTTTTCTCCCAGCCCTTGCGTGCTCTGCCCGGTATTCAGCGTAAACGGATCATTCAAATCAAATTCCGGAACATTGACACAGGCATAAACTTCTCCGTTCTGTGGATTCATCAGAAGAATCGAAACGCTGTCAGCCTCCTTTTCCTCCATCACTTTTTCCGCCGCCTGCTGACAATATTCCTGAATGCTGATATCCAGACTGATTCTTAAATCACAGCCTGCAATGGGTTCCATCCGACTTTCCCCTGCACCATCCAGTTCTATTCCTCTCGCGTCGGTTACTGTCAGTATTTTTCCGTTCGTTCCTTCCAGTATTTCATTGTATTTCACTTCAAGTCCAAGAATTCCCTGATTGTCACTTCCGGTAAAACCAAGTACTTTCGATGCAAGATCTCCATAGGGATAATACCGTTTAAAATCCTCGTCCACTTTCACCCCGTCATACCCATAGCTGCGAATTCGGTCACCGATTTCTTTATCCACATTCGTTTTTACCCGCTCAATGGAGGAACGCTTTTCTACCCGCTTCTGTGCTGTTTCCCTGGAGATGCCAAGTTCCTTTACCAGCATCTCAATCACCTTTTCCGGTTCTGTGATCTGGCTGTGAATAACCGAAATGGTGCAGACCGTGCGATTTGCTGCCAATACTTTATTATTCACATCCAGGATCTGTCCGCGGGCTGCCTTGATATCCCGTTCCCGTTCGTGAAGCTCATCTGCTTTTTCAGAATAATAATCCGATCGGAAAACCATCAGGTAAACCAGACGGCCGATCAGACCAAGCAGACATACAGCACAGAGGAAAAAAATAAGCACAATTTTCTTTTTGTGATAGGTTTTATTTTTACGCATAAATTCCCCATAAAAGTCTCCAGCCTTGTAACACTATATGGAAACTTCTATGGGGATATTCCTGTTCTTATTCGTTGGTGTATTCAGCCTGCTCGTTGGTAATTCCGTCGGTCTGAAGATTATTTCCGCCGTTTTGAACACTGTCATCTTCATCTGCCGAAGGCGGATCCGGCACATTTTCATCCTCTGTTCCGACTTCCGAACCCTCACTTGTTTCTATGTCAGTGTCATCCGGAAACAGATTCATATAAGGAAGTATCTCTGCAAAAATCTCCTTCGCAACTTCCTGAGCCAGGACGCTGTTTGCCTGCTCTTCTACATTGGGTTCATCAATTACCACATAGACAACTACCTGGGGATTCTCAACCGGCGCAAAGCCCAGAAAAGAAACCAGATATTTTCCGTTGCCCCGTGGATATTTCTGCGCTGTTCCGGTCTTTCCTCCCATCGTGTAGCCGGCTACTTTGGCACTTTTACCGGTTCCCTCCCGAACTGCCGTCTGAAGGAACCCCCTCATTTTCTCACTGAGATCAGAAGAAATTGTCTGCCGCAGTACTTTTGCCTCGTATTCTTCTACAACTGCACCGTTCGCGTCGGTGATACTTTTCATCACATGAGGCTGATAATAATAACCGCCGTTAATCACAGAGGCGAATGCAGCTGCCTGCTGAATCATGGTTACCGTATAACCCTGTCCAAAGGACGAAGTGGCAAGCTCTGTCACTCCCATCGTCTCATCTGTATGAATCAGACCGTAGGCTTCACCCGGAAGATCAATTCCCGTGCGCGATCCAAAGCCATAAATCTCCTGATAGCGGAGAAAATCTTCTTTTCCAAGAAGCTCAGCGATCTGCATCAATGCGTCGTTGCAGGAATTCTTCAGTGCGTCTCCAGGGGACTCCGTACCATGACCGCTTGGATAAATGGAACATTTAATCTCCCTGTCTGCAACCTTTTTAATACCGTCGCACACAAACGTACTGTCATCATCAATCACATCGCAGGCATACGCTGCGGCAACATTCATCGGCTTTGCGGTAGAACCCGGTTCATAGGCATCGGAGATACAATAATTTCTCCAGATTGCATTCAGAGCATCCATCATGTCCGAGTTGTCCATCGCTTCGATTTCTTCATCTGAATAAAACAGATGCAGATTTCTCGGTTCATTCAGATCATACCAGTCAGAGGAATCCATGCCAAGAATCTCACCGCTGTTTGGATCCATCACGATAACACCGATATTCTTTGCCCCTTTGACTCTGCGATCTTCTTCAGACGCATCCGTTCCGTCTCCGCCGGTATTGATTCTGGCGTTAAAATTCTCTATCGCTGTTCTGATAATCTGCTGTACATTGACATCAATGGTAGATACCACATTGTTGCCTGCAGTCGGCTCAATAATGGTCTGTTCAATATCGGCATCTTCATTGTAATAACCAAACTGCCTTCCATTGACACCATTCAGGACACTGGAATAATATCCTTCGATTCCCCAGTCGGCCGTATTCCCCGTATAGGTAAATCCAATGAGATCACAGGCCAGTGATTTCAAAGGATAGACTCTCTTATAGTCTTCTTCAAACCAGACTCCTTTAATATTAGCCCGCTCAGCCTTGATCTCCTGCTCTTTTTCAGTCAGATCCTTACTGGCAATATCCGCATATTCATCGACATACGCCTCAAATGCTTTTTTCTCATCAATCGAAATCTGCTTTACCAGAATCTGGTACTGACTGTCCTTTGTATTTTCATTGGTAAGTTTATCACGGATCATACTCTCGTCCAGCCCCAGCACATTCACCAGAGCACTGACGGTAGGCTCCACATAAGGCGTTGTTTCCACCTTGTTCTTTGTCACAATCGTGTTGGTTACTTTGCAGTCCAGAATTACATTGTACACTTTTTCGCTTGTAGCCAAGATCGTCCCGTTGCGATCTGTAATATCTCCCCGTTTATATGGTATCGTCCGACTGTCATAAGACTGCTGCGTCTGACTTAATACCTGGCGCTCGTATTTCTCACCCTTTGTGGCATTTACATACGTAATATCTACGGCTAAAGCAACAAAAACCAGTATCACTCCGATAAAAAGTGCTACCAGTTTTCTGCTCATCCTACTGTCAATTTTTCGTTTGGGAAGCGGTCTGTTCCGTCTTCTTGTTTTTTTCGTTTTCTTCACCCGTCCACCTACTTCGCATCCGGCACATCTTTGTACTGTCTTACATAACTGCTTCCTGATGTATCATAATAAATGATCTGTGACTCATCGGCATATTTCATTCCAAGCCGATTCAATGCCGCGTCCTTAATCGCCTCCAGATCCACAGAGGCAATTGCAGAATTGTAGTAAGCATCATTGTCCGCTTTCAGATCACTCAATTCTCTCTCTTTTGATGCAATATCCTTTGTCTGTGTTGTGATTGTGGTCTGCATTTGCAGATATACCACACACATTCCCACAATTGCCGTACAGATCACCGCTAAAAAAAGCACATAGCCTTTTCCCATCTGTGTGGCCCGCATTCTGTTCTTTCTTGTCTGTCTGCTCACCTGCGGTTTCAGACGATCCGGTTCCGCCTCCCGGGTCCGCTGCGGCTCTGCCTCCAGACGACGGACTGCATTTCCGTCTTCAAATGTATCTAACGTATATCCACCCGGTCTTCTCGATGAATTTACCCTTCCCTGCTCCCTTTTGGTCATAACTTTTGTCTCCTTCAGCCGAGCGGTCACACTTTCCGTTCAAATACGCGCAATTTTGCACTCTTGGAACGGGGATTTGCTGTCATCTCCTCATCACTCGGCAAGATCGGTTTCCGAGTTACAACTGTTCCCTTGGACTTTTTTCCGCATACACAAACCGGAAATTCCGGAGGACAAGTACACGGATGCTCGTTTTTTCTAAAAATGTTTTTTACAATGCGGTCTTCCAACGAATGAAAGGTAATGACGCATAACCGTCCACCATCATTTAAGAGGTCAATCATTCCATCCAATGATTCTTCCAGTACAGTCAGTTCCTGATTCACCTCAATCCTGATCGCCTGAAAGGTCCTCTTCGCCGGATGTCCGCCGGTCGCCCTTATTTTTGCCGGTATGGATCGCCTGATGATATCGATTAACTCCCCAGTTGTTCGAATAGGCGCATTCATCCGGTCCTTACATATATTTTTCGCAATTCTTCCGGCAAACCGTTCTTCCCCGTATTCATGCAGGATACGGAAAAGTTCTTCCTCGCTGTAACTGTTCACAACATCGTATGCGGAAAGTGCTGCTCTCTGGTCCATTCGCATGTCGAGCGGGACATCCTCCCGATAGGTAAATCCCCGCTCCGCATTATCCAATTGATAGGAAGATACTCCCAGATCAAGAAGAATCCCGTCCACGCCGAAAATTCCGCGATTTTCAAGTTCCTGGATCATATTGCAATAATTGCTGCGGATAATGGTCACCTGATCGCCAAACGGCGCAAGTCTCTTACCCGCAGCAGCTATTGCAGCCTCGTCCTGATCTATCCCTATGAATCTCCCCATGGCAGATAAGCGTTGGCACACACAACTGGCATGCCCTGCACCTCCCAGTGTCCCGTCTACGTAGGTACCGTCCGGTTTTATCTTCAGATTCGAAATGGTTTCATTCAGCAGTACTGATGTATGTGAAAATTCCATGGTCTTCTCCTGTATCCCAACGAAACAGATCAGATCACAATGCCCATTTCTTCCATTGATTCAGCACTGGCATCCATATCATCATAATTACTGTTTTCGTTCCATTTTTCCTTGCTCCAGATTTCAATCCGGTTAATATTTCCGGTAAGAACCACATCCTTCTCCAGACCGGCAAATTCCCGCAGCGTTGCCGGTACGAGAATTCTCCCCTGCTTGTCCAGTTCACAGGATGTAGCGCCTGCTACAAAGAATCGGGAAAAAGTTCTGGCGTTTTTGTTTGTAAGTGGTAAGGCTCTCAGTTTCTCTTCAAAGGCAGCCCATTCGTCATTCGGGTAAATAGAAAGACAACCATCCAATCCCTTCGTCAGAACAAACTCGTCTCCCAACAGTTCTCTGAACTTTGATGGTATAATCAGTCTTCCCTTCGCGTCAATCGTATGATTGTACTCTCCCATGAACATAACGAAAACCCTCTTATCACTTGAGATGGAGGTCTCCCCACACACCATCTCATGTATCGCGTCCGGAAGGAACTGCCACATCCCCTCCCTTTCGCACCACTTTTCACCACTTTCTACCACTTATGGTCTTATTCTATCTCAATTTCATAAAAATAGCAAGGGCTTTTTTTCAATTTTCACTTTAACTTTTATTCACAAAATGGCGTATTTATGCGGTTTTTTCAGTTCTTGCAGTCAGGTGGGGAAAACTGTTAGTTTTCTCTCTATTTTTCCCTCAAAAAATGGATCTTATCCCATTTTGCTCCTGATTCTGCAGAACAGATGCCCGGATTTCTCACGATTTGGGGTTCACCGCCCAAAAGCAAATTTTACTTTTTAACCAAAATGGTTTATAATAGGCAGAGACATCCCGTCATTTTTACCTCTTACAGAAACAGCAGAAAGGATATACCTATGAACCAGCCGGATCCGGAATTTTCAGAACAGCTTTCCAGAAGTGAAAAAACAAAATACCGTCTTGCTCAGTCTATGAAAGAATGCATGAAAACAACACCTGTAGATGCGATTACAGTACGGCAGATTACAGAACACTGTAATCTCACAAGACAGACTTTTTATCGGAATTTTCTGGATAAATATGATCTGATTAACTGGTATTTTGACAAACTGCTGATCAAATCTTTTGAACACATGGGCCGTGGAAAGACAATCTCTGAGGGTTTGGAAAAAAAGTTCACCTATATTGCAAAGGAACATCTGTTTTTTGCTGCTGCTTTTCGCTATGACAGTCAGAATTCCCTGAGGGAACACGATTTTGAACTGATTTTTCAGTTTTATCAGGATCTGATCCGAGAAAAAACAGGCCAGAATATAACAGAGGAAATGCGTTTTCTTCTGGAACTCTATTGTCAGGGTTCCATTTTTATGACGGTGAAATGGGTCCTTGGCGGAATGAAACAGACTCCAAAAGAGCTGGCTGCTCTTATGATCGAATCAATGCCCTTCAAGCTATCCCGGTTATTTCAGGATTATGATACCCTCAATTGAACTCTTTACCCAAAAGTGACATTTTACCCTTTTTGTCACTTTCTTTTTCCATCCATAATTGTTAAGATAATAACAAGGTGATGAGTTCTCACGACACGCTCATCAAAAAAATACCCAAAGGAGATCAAGATTATGGCAAATCGCATTATGTTGAACCAAACCTCTTATCACGGCGCGGGCGCAATCCAGGAAATCGCCACAGAAGCAAAAGCACATGGCTTTGCAAAAGCATTCGTATGTTCTGACCCGGACCTGGTAAAATTCAATGTCACCTCAAAAGTAACAGACATTCTCGCTGCCAATCAGCTGGATTTCCAGCTCTATACCGACATTAAGGCTAACCCGACCATCGAGAATGTACAGCACGGAGTTCAGTCCTTTAAAGATTCCGGAGCAGATTATATTATCGCAATCGGCGGAGGTTCTTCCATGGATACCGCAAAAGCCATCGGTATCATTATCGCAAATCCGGAATTTGAAGATGTCAGAAGCCTTGAGGGAACTGCCGCTACCACAAAGCCGTGCGTTCCGATCATTGCTGTACCGACTACTGCAGGAACTGCTGCCGAAGTTACCATCAATTACGTAATCACAGATGTGGAAAGAAAACGGAAATTTGTTTGTGTAGATCCTCATGATATGCCGATTATCGCTGTTGTGGATCCCGATATGATGTCTTCCATGCCAAAGGGACTGACCGCTTCCACCGGTATGGATGCACTCACTCATGCAATAGAAGGTTACACCACAAAAGCAGCATGGGAAATGACCGATATGTTCCATCTGAAAGCAATTGAAATCATTTCCAAATCTCTTCGCGGTGCCGTAGCAAATACAAAAGAGGGACGTGAAGGCATGGCTCTCGGACAGTATATCGCAGGTATGGGCTTCTCTAACGTGGGACTTGGTATCGCACATTCCATGGCTCACACACTGGGTGCCGTTTATGACACACCTCACGGTGTAGCCTGCGCAATGATGCTTCCCATCGTTATGGAATTCAATCAGGAGTGCACCGGTGAGAAATATCGTGAAATTGCAAGAGCCATGGGTGTCAAAGGTGTTGACGATATGACTCAGGAAGAGTACCGCAAAGCGGCAATCGATGCAGTTAAGAAACTCTCTGAGGATGTCGGCATCCCGGCAACTCTGGATGCAATCAAAGAAGAAGATCTTCCTTTCCTTGCACAGTCAGCTTTCGCTGATGCATGCGCACCCGGAAATCCGAAAGATGCTTCTGTGGAGGATCTGACCGATCTGTTCCGCAAAATCATGAAATAATTCACAAAAAGACATAAAAAGGGCAGGTTTTTGAAACCTGCTCTCTTTTTATGCCTTTTCATGCTCTATGTCCATGACACTCTCATCCGTTTTTGCTTTCCTGCGTCCCAGATAAATGCAGCCGATACCAACCACCACCAGAATGGCAGAGAGCATCTGGGAAACCGGAATCCCGATTCCAGGAAGTAAAAGCTGATCTGTCCGAAGTCCCTCTATCCAGACACGTCCCAGTCCGTATCCGGCAAGGTACGCCAGGAATACTTCACCCTGAAATTTCTTTCTCTTTCGAAACCACAGAAGAAACAGAAGGACGCCCACATTCCACAGACTTTCATACAAAAAAGTCGGATGTACCTGTATAAATTCCACTCCGTCAATCGTGACCAGGTGATCCCACATTTCCTGTGTAATCTCATTGACACGGACTGCAGAAACCGGAAGCTGCATGGCCAGAAGATTGTCCGTATAACCGCCAAAGGCTTCCCGATTGAAAAAGTTGCCCCAGCGCCCCATAATCTGTCCGAACACAATACTCATGCTTGCCGTATCCATAATCTGCCAGAAACTTTTCTTCTTAACTTTTCCATAAATCAGAACTGCAATGCATGCTCCGATAATGCCGCCGTATATGGCAAGTCCGCCCTGTCGAATATTAAAAATGCTGATCAGATCGTCCTTGTAATAGTCCCAGGCAAATACCACATAATAAATTCTTGCACCGACAATTCCTGCTGCGATTCCGATCATCGCAATATCAATATACTGATCCGGATCCTGCCCGGTTCTTTTTGCCTCACGGGTTGCCATCCAGATTGCGATCATCATGCCTGTGACAATGACAATCCCGTAATACGCGATCGGAAATCCAAAAATACTGATACTCTTTCCCACATGCTCCAGATAAATCCCAAGATGCGGAAAATTAATCTGCATATCCATAAATGAAACTCCTTTTTTGTCTCACAAACTACTCTTCTGCAAATCGGAATCAGACATTGAAACGGAACAAAATGACATCTCCATCGCGCACTACGTAATCTTTTCCTTCCATTCTTACCAGACCTTTCTCTCTTGCTCCCGCATAGGAACCGCAGTCCAGAAGATCCTGATAATTGACTACCTCTGCCTTGATAAATCCCCGTTCAAAATCCGTGTGAATTTTTCCTGCCGCTTTCGGAGCCTTTGTACCAATCTGGATCGTCCATGCACGTGTTTCATCTTCTCCCGCAGTCAAAAAGCTCATCAGGCCCAGAAGACGGTAGCTGGCAGCAATCAGTTTCTCCAGACCGGATTCCGAAATTCCAAGATCTTCCAGGAACATTTTCTTCTCATCTTCTTCCAGTTCCGAGATTTCTGCTTCAATCTCCGCACAAATTACAAACACTTCACTGTTGTGCTCTTTTGCATATTCACGTACCTTGGAAACATTTTCGTTGGAAGCACCGTCATCCGCAAGATCCTCTTCCGCTACATTCGCCGCATAGATTACCGGTTTTCCAGTCAGCAGATTGTATTCTGCCATCCATTTTTCTTCATCTTCGTTCTGCAGTTCCATAAGGATCGCATCTTTTCCGTCCTCAAGAAGTGCTTTCAGACGTTCCTGGAATTCCAGCTCCTTTGCTGCCTCTTTGTCCATTCTCGCAGATTTTGCGGTTTTTGACATTCTTCGCTCAAGGACTTCAAGATCGGCAAAAATCAGTTCCAGATCGATCGTCTCGATATCTCTGATCGGATCAATGCTTCCGTCTACATGAATGACATTGGGATCCTCAAAGCAGCGCACTACGTGAACAATCGCATCCACTTCCCGGATATTTGCAAGGAACTGGTTTCCAAGCCCCTCTCCTTTGGAAGCTCCTTTTACAAGACCTGCAATATCTACAAATTCAATCACTGCCGGAGTTACCTTCTTGGAGTGATAAAATTCTCCAAGCTGCCAAATTCGCTGATCCGGTACCGGAACAATTCCCACATTGGGATCAATGGTGCAGAACGGATAGTTGGCACTTTCTGCTCCGGCTTTCGTAAGTGAGTTAAACAGGGTACTTTTTCCGACATTCGGAAGTCCCACGATACCTAATTTCATTTTCTCTTTCCTCCAATGTTTTTTGTTTTTCAGTCCTTTGACTGAACCATGATCAGAATACCGCCCTCGTATGCCACACGAGCATACTCTTCGGTAATTTCATTGCTGACACAAAGCCCGCCGGATGTATTGACAAGCCTGCGATGCTCCAGCGGATATTTAAATCCTTCCAACGTAACGGATGCCACTTCTGCTTCCAGCGGAAAGAACGATATATATTTTCCAAACTGTTCTTCCCTTGAAATTGTGAACTCATTTTCACAGGGCAATGTGATCAGATTGTTGCCATCTACAATATAAGCCGGCACTTTTTTCTCCCAGGCTGTCTTCATATTCTGAAGAATACTGATAAAATGATCCAGTCTGCCTCCCGTAGCACCAATGATATAGATTTCCTTGCTGCCAAGAGCCAGTGCCTGGTCAAAAGCAATGTCCGTATCCGTATTGTCTTTCACCGGATTGAATTCCCGGATCGGTGCCGTATGATGTTGTTTATAGTAAGCTAAAATCTCAGGAGAAAGGCTGTCAAAATCTCCCAGGATATAGGTCGGTTCGATCTGATTTTCATAGCAAAATTCCAGCCCTTTATCCGCTGCAAGGATAATATCAAAATTCTGTTTCTGAATAAAAGGAAGGGCAAAACCCTGATCGATCATGCCCCCTGTGATTATACATGTCTTCACTTTTTTCACCTGTTTTCAATTATATAACTATTTTTCTGAAACTGCCTCTGCACAATTACGTCTCCGGAGAATTATAGCGGTCAATTTTCTCCTGAAGCGTCTGAATATTATATGCCAAATCCCCATTAAAAACTGCAGATCCAGCGACAATAATATTGGCTCCCGCTGTGAGAACCTCATCAATCGTATTCAGGTTAATTCCACCGTCAACCTGAACATCAACCTCCTCATTTCCGGTGGCAGAGAGCATTCTGCGCAGATCATGAAGTTTTTTCGTGGTATCCGGAAGATAACTCTGACCTCCAAATCCCGGATTGACGCTCATAATCAGCACCATATCAATTCTATCCATATAGTGTTCCAGCACAGATACGGGAGTTTGCGGATTTAATGCCACACCTGTCTGCATCCCATTTTCATGGATCAGATCCAGCGTACTGCCCAGATCCGAACAGGCTTCCGCATGGACGGTAAGCATATCTGCACCGCATTCCTGAAAACACTTTACATAGCGTTCCGGATCCTGCACCATCAAATGCACGTCAAAATACAGATGACTTTCCCGGCGAATGGATTTAATCACAGGCATTCCAAAGGAAATACTCGGCACAAAGGTTCCATCCATGACATCGATATGAAGCCACTGGCATTTCGCCCGCTCAATCATCCGGATCTGCTCACCTAACCGGTTAAAGTCTGCTGATAAAATAGACGGTGACAACTGGTACTTCTGCATAACTAGTATCTCCTTTTTTCCTGCTCTTTTAGTTCATCGTATAATGTCAGATAGGTCTCGTAGCGTTCTGAACTGATTTTTCCCTCCGATAATGCCTCTTTGACACTGCAGCCCGGCTCTTTGACATGGGCGCACCCCAAAAAACGGCATTTCCCCTCATAGGGAAGAAATTCCGGGAAATAGGATTTCAACTCTTCTTTTTCTATCTCTGAGGTATACAGGGAACTGAATCCCGGTGTATCACACAGATAGGTAGTTTCATCAATGGGAATCAATTGGGAATGACGTGTGGTATGTTTGCCTCTTTTCAGTTTTTTGCTGATCTCGCCGGTCTCCATCCGGACTTCCTTCTGAAACAGATTTGTCATGGATGATTTTCCCACACCGGAAGGACCTGCGATCACGGTCGTTTTGCCCTTTAAGTAATTCTCCAGCAGCACAATCCCCTCATTTTTCAGGGTACTGGCAAGAAACACCTGATAACCACAGTCTGTATAGATTTTTTTCATCCTGGATGCATACTCCTCAGACACCAGATCTTCTTTGTTAAAGCAGATTGCAGTGGGAACCTGCTGCTGCTCCATCATGATCAGAAATCTGTCCAGTAATCCAAGATTCGGTTTTGGATTTTCCAGTGCAAAAATCACCAGTGCCTGATCCACATTTGCGACTGCGGGACGGATCAGTTCGTTTTTTCGCGGCAAAATGCGGGTCAGATTTCCTTCCATGGACTCTTCATCCAGCACCTCAATCTCCACACTGTCGCCCACCAGCGGTTTTTGCTTTTCTTTTCGGAAAATTCCTTTTGCCTTGCACTCATAAATTCCGGATTCCCCCGTATCCACGTAGTAGAATCCGGCAATACCTTTAATTATTTTACCTGTCATTCATTAACCTGCATTTAAAGGAACCGACGGATACTGATCAATTGCCTGATAGTTTCCGCTGGCATCCATCTCGTAGAAAATAATGCGTCCCGTAGAGGAGGCACTTGACGGCGCTTCCCAGGTTGCATTGATGGCATAAGGCCAGGAACTGATTGTAATCCCGTCATTCTGATATACGATGATCTCATCGCCGTCCTGCTCCTGAATCAATTCAATTTTAGCCACACCGCCCTGATATTTTTCAGGCGCACTCAGAGACTGCTGACATGTCCAGGTGACATCTGTCGGCTGTGGTGTTGTACCTGGATCTACCGGCTCCGGTGTCGCTGTCGGCTTTGCCGTATTAATTACAAGTGTCACTGTGGAACCACGTTTCGCCATCGTATTTCCGGCCGGATCCTGCTGCATAACCTCTCCAATGGCAACACGGTCCGTTGTTCCGGTCGTTGTCACAATCGTAAAGTCTTTCAGGAAATTCTTTGCATCCTCCTCAGACATACCGACAACATCAATAACACGGATTTCTTCCTCTTCCTCCGGACCTTTGCTGACTACAATCGCAACATTGGTTCCAACCGGGACGGAAGCACCTTCCTCCGGGTCGATCGAAATAACATTTCCAATGGCAACTTCATCATCGTATGCCTGTGTCGGTGTAGAGGTAAGGCCAAGCTGTTCCAAAGCTGCTTCCACCGCACTCTGGGACTGTCCGATCAGACCGGTCGGAATTGTTACATTTCCTTTTCCGGAACTTACGTAATACGTAATGGTTGTATTTTTATCCACCTTGCTTCCGGCAGCCGGTTCCTGACGGCAGATCTTTCCCTCTTCCACTTCATCGGAAGGCTCAAGGCCTCCTTTGGCAACGCCAAGATTCAGACTGTTGGCAAGATCGGTTGCCTCTGCCTCTGTCTTGTTAAACAGATCCGGTACTGCTACTTTTTCCGCATCCTGATCCTCCGAGACAGATACGGCACTGCTGGCACTGGAAGTTCCATCCGATGTTTTCCGTCCGCCAAAGATGCCTGCCGCCTGACCGATAAAATAAATCAGCATACAGATGATAATCGCTGCAATGATAAAACCGCCGATGGTGATGGCTTTTTCCAGTTTGTTTCCGGACTCATCATCGTCATCTTCATAGTCATCCTCATAATCGTCATCGTCATCATCTTCACCTTCGAAGTCCTCGTCGTAATCATCCTCTTCCTCGTCGTCGTCGATCTTACTGTATCTGGATGACGAAGAACCGGAGGATGCCTGTGCTTTTGCCGCTGCTCCGGAACGGATTTTTCCCAGTTCCTCGTCGGAAACCATAACGGTCTGAGCATGAGATCCCAGCGGTGTCATAATCACAAAATTCCCCTGCGGATCCATAAGAGAATGTTTCAGATCATCAATCAGTTCTGCCATATTATTGTAACGGCGATCCGGGCTTTTCTGCGTACACTTCAGAATGATCTGTTCCAATGCAAACGGCAGATTCGGTGTATATTTGGAAGGTGACTCGATTTCCTCCTGAAGATGTTTGATGGCAATCGCAACGGTTGTATCCCCGTCAAAAGGTACTCTTCCTGTCACCATTTCATACATGGTAATACCTAAAGAGTAGATATCACTCTTATAATCGGAATATCCTCCTCTTACCTGTTCCGGAGAACTGTAATGAACACTTCCCATCACGTTGGAACTGATCGTGTTGGAGGAAGTTGCCTTTGCAATTCCAAAATCAGAAAGTTTTACTTTTCCGTCTGTGGAAATAATGATATTCTGCGGCTTCACATCTCTGTGTACAATATTTCTGTTGTGAGCTGCCTCAAGGCCTAAGGAAACCTGAATTGCAATGCTGGTCGCCTCTTTTACACTGAGTTTTCCCTTTCTTGTGATGTAATCTTTCAGAGTGATCCCTTCCACCAGCTCCATCACAATAAAGTAAACTCCCCGATCTTCCCCCACATCGAAAACATTCACAATATTCGGATGGGATAAACCGGCAGCTGCCTGTGCCTCCGTGCGGAATTTATTGATAAAGGTCTTATCTGCACGAAATTCCGGCTTCAAAACCTTCACCGCCACCATGCGGTTCAGTTTATGATCCTTGGCCTTGTATACATCTGCCATTCCGCCGGCTCCGATCCGACTGATGATCTCGTATCTTTCAACTAAAATAACGCCCTCTTTTAACATTCTCTCACCTCGTTTGTAAATGGTTCAACGACAATGACCGCGATATTGTCTTTGCCGCCATTTGCATTTGCCATATCGATTAAACGCTTCGCTTTATCCTCATCTGTATCCTTGAGAAGTTCCGCGTAAATCTCCTCATCCGTAACCATATTGGTTAAACCATCGGAACACATAACCAGCTGATTGCCGGGTTCCAGTAATATATCAAAAAAATCAATCTTTACTGTATCCAATGTTCCGACTGCACGGGTGATAATATTTTTGTCCGGATGATTTCTTGCCTGTTCCCTGGTCAACTCTCCTAACCGCATCATCTCTGCAATCAGAGAATGATCCTGTGTCACCTGAACGAAGGTGTCAGCCGCCAAATAAAGTCTGCTGTCGCCCACATTCGCTACATAGGCATAATTTCCGACTATCGTCGCTGCCACCATGGTTGTTCCCATTCCCTCCATCGAAGGATCACGTCTGGCCTGTTCCAGAATCTGGCTGTTGGCCGCCTCGATCCCATGACGGATGATTCTGACCGGATTAAAATTCGGATCTCTTTTCACCGATTCCACCAGAACAGATACACCGTAGCGTGAAGCAAAATCTCCCGCATTGTGTCCACCCATTCCGTCTGCTACGACAAAAAGATTCGGAAGGTTGCCGACCGGTTCTGCGGAAGCAAACACAAAGTCCTGATTCATCATCCGTTTCTGACCGATATCGGTTGCAGAAAATACCCTCATGTTTTCTCTCCTGTACCGGCAGTTCTCACTGCCCATTCGTTCTGTCTATAAAACTTTTGCGCAACTGACCACAGGCTCCGTCTATATCGGCGCCCATTTCCCTTCTAATAGTAACATTAATTCCGTATTTTTCAAGTTTATTTTTGAAATTCTCTATGACTTTTTTCCCGGATTTGACGTAACTGCGCTCTTTTATGGGGTTCACAGGGATCAGATTTACATGGCAATTGATGTCCTGAATTTTCTGTGACAGTTCTCTTGCATCTTCCTCACTGTCATTTTTCCCTCCCACCAGAGAATATTCAAATGTAATCCGACGTCCTGTTTTTGCAAAATAATTTCTGCAGGCATCGAGAATTTCGTCCATCGAATACCGATAAGCAATCGGCATCAGCTCTTTTCTTTTTTCATCATTGGGAGCATGCAGGGAAAGAGCCAGAGTAATCTGGAGCTGTTCCTCTGCCAGACGGTAAATATTGGGAACAATCCCGCATGTGGAAACCGTGATATTTCGCTGGCTTACATTTAACCCTTCCGGGCTCGAGAGAATCCTTATAAAACGAAGAAGATTCTCATAATTGTCAAGCGGTTCCCCTGTCCCCATTACAACCACGTTGGAGACACGCTCCTTTGTATCCGCCTCAATCCGGTAAATCTGATCAAGCATCTCCGATGCGCTCAGTGAACGCACCAGACCGCCGATGGTGGAAGCGCAAAAGCGGCAGCCCATACGGCAGCCGACCTGGGAAGAAATACAGACGGAATTGCCGTGATGATACTGCATCCAGACACTTTCAATGACATTTCCGTCCGAAAGCCGAAACAGATATTTTCTGGTACCGTCAATCGCAGAGCGCTGTATTTCAATCGGCTCCAGACAAACCAGCGGTTCCTTCTCTTTTAGTTTTTCCCGGAAACCTGCAGGCAGATTGGTCATGGAGTCATAGTCCGGTACGAGTTTTTTGTGTATCCACTCATAAAGCTGTTTCCCGCGAAAAGGCTTTTCACCAAGTTCGATACAGATACTTTTCAGTTCGTCCATTGACATGGATTTTATATCCGTCATCTCTTATTCCTCTTATTCATCATCTTCTTTTCTCCGGAACTTTGCCAGAAAAAATCCGTCGCAATTATGTATTCCGGGTACCAGCTGCAGGTAACCCTGCGCCGTCGTGTCGTTTCGAAGTGCCGGATCAAGAACAGGATCCAGGCTCACCAGCTCAAAGGGGAAATGACGCAGGAACCAGAATACATTTTCTTCGTTTTCTTTCCTGTTTGTTGTGCAGGTGCTGTAAACGAGAGTTCCCCCTTCCCTGACATAAGCCGCCGCATTTTCCAGAATTTTCCGCTGGAGCCGGATCAGTTCTGCCTCTTTTAATTTGGACGCATGATATTTGATGTCCGGTTTTCTCCCAATCACACCGTAGCCGGAACAGGGAAGATCTGCCAGTACAACATCCGCTTTTCTGATCCATGCTTCATCCAGCTCCTGTGCATCCTTTACGGCAGGGATGATACTGTTGAGGCCCGAACGGCGCACGTTTTCACGAATCATTTCTACTTTATAATCCGATAGATCTCTTGCTTCCACATAACCGCAGTCCAGCATCTTGTCCGCCATATGCAGACTTTTTCCGCCGGGAGCAGCGCACAAATCCAGAACCTCATCATTCCCTCTGGGATCCGCCGCCTCTGCCACAAGCATCGAACTGACATCCTGAACCTGAAATCTTCCCTCTTCAAATGCCCGAAGGCCTCCGATCCGATCAAAATTCCGGATATAATATGCCTCCTGTAAATAAGGTGCTTTTTCCACAAGAACTCCCTGTTTTTCCAGGCTCGCAACAGTCTCCTCCACCGTGTTCTGATAACGGTTGATTCGAATTGTCACAGGCTTCTCCACAAGAAAGGATTCCATCATGGAAACGGCTGTTTCCTCACCATACTGATCCACAAATTCTTCTACCAGAAATTCCGGCATGGAATACCGAACCGACAGATATTCTGTCCGGTTCGACGGATCCGGCATAGGGAGTCTGTCTTTTTCTCTTGCGATGCTGCGCAGAACACCGTTGACAAACCCTTTCAGATTTGTGAAATGTTTCTTTTCCGTCAGTTTCACCGCCTCATTCACCACCGCCGCATCCGGCACTGCATCCATAAAGCGGATCTGATAAACCGACATTCTGAGAATTGCCCGAATAACCGGCTTACACTTGTGTATCTTTATTTTGGAATACTGATTAATGATATAGTCATTCTGAAGAGCGTATTCTGTTGTACCTTCACAAACCCGCTTGATAAACGCGCGGTCTTTCTGCGGAAGGAACTGGTATTTCTCCAGTGTTCCCCGCACAGCAATATGACAGGGAACTTCCTCTTTGTCAATCTCCAGCAGAATATTCATTATCAGTTCTCTTATATTTATTGTCTCAGTCATCATTTCTCCTAAATGCTCCGGACAGGATCAGTAAACGCAGCAGCTGCAGCAGTGAGCCGATAACCGCGGCTACATAGGTCATTGCTGCGGCAGTGAGCACTTTTTTCACTCCGGCTTTTTCTTCCTCCCGTACAATTCCGTTCTCTGTCAGCATTGCCACTGCCCGACGAGAAGCATTGAATTCCACGGGAAGTGTCACAATCTGAAATGCCAGTGCAAACACAAACAGCCAGATCCCCGCCTTGACAAGTGCCGGAAGGCTCATAATCAGGCCCAGCAGAAAAAGCGGCCAGAAAAGCTGGGATCCGAAATTCGCGACAGGAACAATCGCGCTTCTGATTTTCAGAGGAACATATCCCACATCGTGCTGGATCGCATGGCCGCACTCATGTGCTGCAACACCTACAGCGGCCAGGGAAGTGGAATTGTACACCGAGTCTGACAGATTCAGCGTTTTCGTTCTCGGATCGTAATGATCCGTCAGATTTCCGGATACATGCTGTACCGTCACATCATAAATACCGGCCAGATGAAGAATGCGAAGTGCTGTTTCCCGTCCGGTTAATTGGCACGCACTTCTCACCTTCTGATACCTGCCAAATACCGAATTCATTCTGGCAGAAACCAGAGCCGAAATCAAGGCTGCAATCACAACCAGTACATAAGTCCAATCCATGAAACCATATAACATAAACCGTTCATCTCCTTACTATTCAAGCCGTGTTCCCGGTTCCACTGTATATCCCCGCAGAAAATCTGCTGTCTTCATCCGTTTCTTTCCTGCAAGCTGCAATTCTTCAATAATCAGAATGCCGTCTCCGGTCTTCACGTGAATTCCGCTTTCGTCTGCCACCCAGATTTTTCCTGCCGACTTTTTGGGATCCTGTCCCGGAAGCTTCGAAAACAAATCGCCTCCCGGCATGGCAACAACACGGGCTTTCCAGATTTTCAGGATTTTGCCGTCCAGGGTAGTATAAGCGCTCGGCCACGGATCCATTCCCCGTATCAGCCTTTCAATTTCCACCGCACTTTTTGTCCAGTCGATATGTCCGTCTTCCTTTCGGATCATACGGGCATACTCCGTAGTGCTTTCCTCAGGCTGCGGCTCCGGTGTGATTTTCCCCTCTGCAAGCAGCGGCAGCGTATCCACCAGAAGCTTTGCGCCGGATTCACTCAGTTTATCGAAAAGACTTCCTCCTGTCTCATCCATTTCCAGCGGAATCTCGGTTTTTGCCAGCATATCGCCGGTATCCAGTCCCTCATCCATTTTCATGATTGTAACGCCGCTTTTCGGTTCCCCGTTGATCACCGCCCATTGGATCGGTGCCGCGCCGCGATAAGCCGGAAGAAGAGATGCATGGACATTGATGCATCCAAGCGGCGGCAGTTCCAGAATTTCTTTCGGAATAATCTGACCAAACGCCACAACCACAATCACATCCGGTTTCATCTGCCGGATCGTATCGATCGCTTCCATAGAGCGCACTCTGGAAGGCTGATAAACAGGAAGTCCAAGTGCAAGCGCAGCCTCTTTCACAGGTGTCTGCTGGATCTGTTTTCCTCTTCCCTTCGGTTTATCCGGCTGTGTAATCACACCTGTAATCTCATAGCCTGCATCTGCAATCGCTTTTAGTGTTCCCACGGAAAAATCCGGAGTTCCCATAAAAACAACTTTCATTTTTATAATCCGCCTTTCTGCGAAAGCCACCAATGCGTCATGAAACATGTTGGCTGACTTTCACTTTTCAATTCTATCTTCCTTCTGATATGATTTCTTTATAAGACCGACACACTACAGAACACGTGGAGGTGA
>JAQYOA010000019.1 GCA_028727605.1 Lachnospiraceae bacterium | reverse complement strand
AAAGAAGGTCTGCTGGGACTGTATCATCTGACAATTCCTGAGCTTGTGAAAGTGAAGGGGATCGGAAGAGTGAAGGCGATACAGCTCAAGTGTGTCGGGGAACTCTCAAGAAGGATCGCGGCTGCAGATGCAAGACCCAGTCTTTCTTTTGATAATCCGTCATCCATCGCAGCGTATTATATGGAAAGACTCAGACACGAAGAACAGGAAGTTCTGATCTGTATGATGTTTGATACCAAAAACCATTTGCTGGGTGAGCGGGAAATCACACGCGGTACAGTAAATTCCGCTTTGATTTCACCCAGAGAACTATTTCTTTGCGCACTGCAGTTTCATGCGGTGCATATTCTTCTGGTGCATAATCATCCAAGCGGAATACCCGAACCAAGCGGTGATGATATCGAAGTAACCAGACGTATCCGGCGTGCAGGGGAGTTGCTTGGAATATCACTGCTGGATCATATCATTATAGGGGATCACTGCTATATCAGCATGTTGGAACAAGGCATATAGGAGCAAGAAATCAAAAACTGTATGTCGTAACGAAGGGATAAGGGCAATATGCAGATTCGAAACGTATACGGCATAGATCTTGGCACAAGCACAGTCAAAATCTATGATCAGAAAAAAGACACCATTATTAAAGAAAAGAATATGATCGCAATTCGAAATCGGGAGCAGATTATTGCTGTTGGAAATGATGCATATGAGATGCATGAAAGGACCCCTTCCAACATTGAAGTGATTACACCGATGTCCAGTGGAAGAATTGCAAATGTACTCATGGTCGAAGCGGTACTTCACACTCTTTTGTGCCGCTGCAATCATTATATGGGGTATCATCCGGAGCTTTATTTCTCTGTCCCTACCGATATGACAGAAATTGAGAGAAGATCTTATTATACAATTGCTCACAAAGGACGACTGAAAAACTGCCGGATGTATCTTGTGGATAAGCCGATCGCAGACGCGCTCGCACTGGGAATCCCGTTGAACCGGACCCGGGGCTCCATGATTGTGAATATCGGTGCGCAAAGTACAGAAATCTCTGTCATTGCAGATGCCCGTGTTATCTTCGGGAAAACCGTTCCCATTGGAGGAAAACAGTTTAACGAGTCCATCTGTAACCTGAACCGGAGGAAAAACAATTTTCAGATCGGGCTGAAAACAGCCAAACGGCTGAAAATTGCGCTTGCCGATCTTGACTGTGACCGCATGGAGGGCAGAAAGGTAAGAGGAGTTGACGGAACTACCGGTCTTCCGATGGAAGGAATCGTGACTTCTTCCGTTGTCAACGAGGCAATACTGGCAGATGTATATCGGCTTGGGGAAGAAATCAAGCATGCACTGGAACGTACGCCTCCGCAGATACATAATCATATCTGTAAGGAAGGAATTTATCTTACAGGGGGAAGTACAAGACTGCCGAACATCGATCGCTTTCTGACAAGACAGCTTGGCTGTTCGGTCCAGCTGTCCCAGTATTACGATCTCTGCACGATCTGTGGATTAAAAGAGTTAATTAATCATGAAGCCCTGCATCGATGGGCTTACACGGTGAAAAAGCGAAAATCTCTGTAATGACTAACGAATAAAGGATCTGCCATGAATAAAAAGAAAAAATTTCAGTTACGAAGCAAGCATTTGCTGTTCATTATGACATTTTTCTGCATCAGCGTCATGTTTTTTGGCGCGGCGGAGAAAATTCCGGTTACACCAGTAAGGGAAGTAGCCGGTTTTGTGATTGTTCCGCTG
This sequence comes from Lachnospiraceae bacterium, assembly GCA_028727605.1. GTDB lineage: Bacteria > Bacillota > Clostridia > Lachnospirales > Lachnospiraceae > Fusicatenibacter. The sequence continues at coordinate 6,744 of JAQYOA010000019.1, read as the reverse complement.
CAAAACGGAGTCAACAAGGTGGGAAGTTTTCTCACGGATTGTCTTACCGGATTTCAGAGTGTTCAGAAGCTGTCTGCAGAGAATGAAGAACTCAAACAGAAAGTGAAAGAACTGACAGAGGAAAATAATCGTCTTGCTCTGGGGCAGGAAGAACTGGAGCGGCTGCAGGATTTGTATGAGCTGGATCAGTCCTATTCGGAGTACGATAAAGTGGCAGCACAGGTGATCTCCAAAGATCCCGGAAACTGGTACAGTACTTTTGTTATCAATAAAGGAACAAATGACGGTATCCAAAAAGATATGAACGTGATTTCTGACGGCGGTCTGGTGGGAATCGTTACGGAAGTGAATTCCAATTCGGCAACGGTTCGTTCCATTATCGATGATTCCAGTTCTGTCAGTGCCATGACAGCATCAACGCAGGACAATTGTATTGTGACCGGTGACTTAAGGCTGATGGATGAAGGGAAAATTGCTTTTTCTCAGATGAATACCAACGATACCGTGGCAGTCGGCGAAAAAATCGTCACTTCCAATATCAGCGAAAAATATTTAAAAGGAATTCTGATCGGTTATATCAGCGAAGTTACGGAAGATTCCAATCACCTTACCAATAAGGGGTATATTATTCCTGTCGTGGATTTTCAGCACGTTTCGGAGGTGCTTGTGATCAAGGAGCTGAAACAGCAGGGAGGAGAATAAATGCGCAGAAAATTCACGCTTGCAGTATTAATTCTTGTTACCTTTCTTTTGCAGACTACCGTATTTCAGTCATTGGAAATTGCATCTGTGACACCGAACCTGCTCCTGATCCTGACGGTGGCCTTCGGATTCATGCGCGGGAAAAAGGAAGGATTGTGGGTCGGTTTTTTCTGCGGCCTCTGCATTGATTTGTTCTACAGCAATCTTTTGGGATTTTATACCCTTCTCTATATGTATGTCGGATATATGAACGGTTTTTTCTATAAGGTTTTTTATGACGAAGATATCAAAGTGCCCATGGTGCTCACGGCGTTGAGTGATCTTGCCTATAACATTGTGGTATATATTCTGCAGTTTCTTCTTCGGGTGCGCCTGAGTTTTTTTGATTATCTGGAGCACATTATTCTTCCGGAAATGGTTTATACAATGGTGATCTCAATCGTTTTTTACCGTATCTTGTTTTTGATTAACCGTAAACTGACAGAAAACGAAATGGAAGGACAGCAGTCGCCATGGCTAAGAAGATAAAAAAACTTTTCAGGAAAATCGGAGACAATCGAACAGGCATTTTGGTTGTTGTATTTATAGGGATGTTTGCTGTTCTGATCGGCAGACTTTTTATGCTGCAGGTTGTACATGGGGAAGAGTATGCAGATAATTTTGAAGTTCAAATTACAAAAACCCGTACGCTGAAAAGTACACGTGGAAATATTTATGACCGGAACGGAAAACTGATTGCCGGAAACCGGGTTTCCTATTCTGTTACACTTGAAGACAACGGAACGTATTCATCTACAAAAGAAAGAGTACTTTCCCTGAATTCCGAAATCTACCGTCTTTGTAAACTGATCCATGCGAACGGCGATTCCATTGATCAGGACACTTTTCAGATCGAAGTGGATGAAAACGGGGAATATGCATTTACAGGAAGTGAAGGTACGAACAGAAATCGTTTCCGTGCAGACGTATATGGACGGAAACTGATCGACGATATGGAAGAGAATGAAAGAAATTCCAGTGCCGACACGATTATTGAATTTCTTTCCGGTCCGGATCTTTCCGGACTGGATGCGTACTCAACCAATGAATCCTATGCGTATACAGAAGCTGATTTTCAGAAATATGGACTTCCTTACCGGATTGATGAGTCAGGAAAGGCAGTCCTGGATCTGACGAAACAGGAACGGCTGGAGATTATCATTATTCGTTATCAGATGAAAAAGACAAGTTTCCAGAAGTATGTGGGTGTGACGGTTGCATCGGATGTCAGTGAATCTACAATTGCGGCAATTGCGGAAAATGAAGACACACTGCAGGGAGTAAGTATTACGGAAGATTCAGAACGTGTTTACTATGACGGAGTGTATTTTTCATCTCTCATCGGATATACCGGAAAGCCTTCCTCGGAAGAACTGGAAAGTCTGAATGCACAGCTTTCCGAAGAAGGAAAGGACGAGACTTATTCTTCGGATTCCATTATCGGAAAGGCCGGACTGGAACAATATCTTGAGACGACGCTTCAGGGAACAGACGGTTCGGAAGAGATCATTGTCAATAATGTCGGAAAAGAACTGCAGAAAGTGGAAGGTTCGCGTGTTGATCCTTCTCAGGGAGGGAATGTTTATCTTTCGATTGATTATGACCTGCAGATCGCCGTCTATAAAATACTGGAACAGAAAATTGCCGGAATTTTAAAGGCGAATCTGACAACGGCAAAAACAATCAATAAACAGGAGATTCAGGATAATACATCCGTACCGATTCCGATTTATGATGTTTACAATGCTTTAATTGAAAACAGTACGATTGATATCAGTCATTTTTACAGCGAAGATGCAACGGAAAATGAACAGAAAGTATATGAACTCTTTCTGCAGAAAAAGCAGAGTGTACTTTCAGCAATCGAAGAAGAGTTAACCGGAGAGAATCCAACCGTTTATAAAGAGCTTGACAGTGAGATGCAGGAATACGAATCCTATATTATCAACACACTGCTTGGAAGCAATATGGGAATCCTCTCCTCTGCTTCCATTGATAAACAGGATGACGTTTACAAGGCATGGGCTACCGAAGAAACCATCAGTATGAAGGAATATCTGATGTATGCGGCAAGCCAGAACTGGATTGACGTTTCGGCGCTTTCCACAGATGATGCCTATATGGATTCCTCTGAGGTATATCAGAAGCTGTGTGAAGTAATCCTTCAGCGGCTGGAAAACAATACCACATTCCATAAAAAGCTGTATCATTACATGCTGCTCGAGGATATCATAGACGGATATGATATCTGTAATCTGATGTATGATCAGGATCTTTTGACAAAGGGAGATTCTGATTATGCCGATTATATTGCCGGAAATATGACTCCGTTCGAGCTTATGTCGGCCAAAATAGGAAAACTGGAAATCACACCGGCACAGCTGGCACTCGATCCCTGTTCCGGTTCAGCCGTTATTACGGATCCGGACAGCGGCGAAATTCTTGCCTGTGTTTCATATTCCGGATATGACAATAACCGTCTCGCAAATCAGATGGATACCGCTTATTGGGCAAAACTCAATACCGACGAATCTACACCGCTCTACAACAAAGCAACGCAGCAGAGAACGGCACCAGGATCCACCTTTAAACCGGTCATGGCAGTTGCAGGACTGATGGAAGGTGTGATCACAGAAGACACGGTGATTAATTGTAACGGACTGTTCGGAGAGGGGCTTGTCAATGAATCCGATCATGTTCATTGCTGGAATCTTGACGGACACGGAGATCTTGATGTGATTGGGGGAATTCAGAATTCCTGCAACGTATTTTTCTGTACGGTTGGTTACCTGCTGGGTCTGGATGATAACAACACGTTTACACAGAAGAGAGCGATGGAAAAAATTCAGGAATACTGCAGTTTGTTCTGTCTGGATCAAAAGAGCGGAATTGAAATCTCCGAAGCGGAGCCGAAAGTATCGGACGAACTTCCGATTCCCTCTTCCATCGGTCAGGGTACTCATAACTATACGACGACTCAGCTGGCACGTTATGTGACGACATTGGCAAATCGCGGTACGGTATATGATATTTCTCTTTTGAAGAAAGCAGAGGATTCGGAAGGAAATGAGATTGACATGGGAGAAGATTTCGGTCCGAGTGTTAATACCGTGATGAATGTCAGTGATTCCATATGGGATGATATCCATCAGGGAATGCGCAACGTGATTCGTTACGAAAACAGTTCCATCTTTCCTTCAGACTGGCCGGTGGAATTGTACGGAAAAACCGGTACTGCACAGGAGGACCGTACGAGATCGAATCATGGATTGTTTATTGGTTTCTCACATTATGAAAGCCGGGACGACATTGCCATGGCTATTCGAATTCCTTTTGGTTATTCTTCTATCAATGCTGAATTGGTAGCAAAGGATATATTAGATTATTACTATGATCTGTCCGACTCAGTACTGACAGGGACAGCCGATACGGAAGGTGTTACCAGCGAAAGAGCTGATTAATTCGAAGAGAGAACAGTCTTTGCGTAACGTTCCGGAGAAAACTGCAAAAGAGAAAAAATAGAGAACAGTTTTCACAAGGAGGTTTCATATGAGTGAAGTAATTGTAATTACATCGGGGAAAGGTGGTGTGGGAAAGACAACCACCGCAGCAAACATTGGAATCGGACTTGCCGCGCTCGGCAAAAAGGTTGTAATGGTAGATACCGACATCGGTCTTCGAAATCTTGATGTTGTACTCGGCCTGGAAAATCGAATTGTTTACAATCTTGTGGATGTAATCGAAGGAAACTGCAGACTGAAACAGGCATTGATTCGTGATAAACGATATGAGACGCTGTTTTTGCTTCCCTCCGCTCAGACAAGAGATAAGACCAGTGTGACTCCGGAACAGATGAAAAAATTGTGTGAAGACCTGGAAAATCAGTTTGAATATATATTGCTTGACTGCCCTGCTGGTATTGAGCAGGGGTTTGCCAATGCAATTGCAGGTGCGCAGAAAGCAATTGTAGTTACAACACCGGAAGTTTCCGCAATCCGTGATGCAGACCGGATCATTGGTCTTTTGGAGGCACATGACCTGAGAGATATCTCTCTTGTTATCAATAAAATCCGTCCGGATATGGTGCGGCGCGGTGAAATGATGTCGGTAGAAGATGTTTCGGAAATCCTTGCTGTTCCGCTTCTCGGGATCATTCCGGATGACGAGCATGTGGTAATTGCCACGAATCAGGGAGAGGCAATTGTCGGAAATGATTCTCTGGCAGGAAAAGCCTTTGCCAATATCAGCAGAAGAATCTGCGGTGAAGAGCTTCCGTTTCTTGAACTTTCCGAGAAAAAAGGATTTTTCCGGAAGGTATTTGGCAGATAAGGAGGACGGATATGGGTTTATTTCATTCAGGAAAAAAGCCGCATTCCGGCACTGTCGCGAAAGAACGGCTGGAGACACTTTTGGCAGCCGAACGATTGAATTGTTCACCGCAGGCTCTGCAGATGCTGAAAAACGATCTGACGATTGCTGCGGGCAAATACCTGATGATAGAACCGGACGAGATATCCGTTACGATTTCACAGTCTGTGCCTGTAATATTGACAGCACGCATACCACTGAAGAGGAATGAGGATTCACATGTTAAAACGTTATAAACTGAAAAACTATAATTTTCGTTTGATACTCTGGCTGATATCAATCAGTATCATCGGTGTCATGCTGATTGGAAGCGTTGATAGTTCTTACCAGAAAAAACAGGCTGTTGGCGTTGTGATGGGTGTCATCATAATGATCATAGTTTCCCTGATCGATTACAGCTGGGTATTGAATTTTTACTGGATCATCTATGTCGCCAATTTGCTGATGCTGGGTATTCTTTATGTGGGAGGAGACAGTGCAAAGACGACCGGAGGTGCAACCAGATGGATTCAAATCGGTGGATTTCAGTTCCAGCCGACAGAACTGTCTAAAATCCTGCTGATTTTGTTTTTTGCAATGTTTTTGATGAAGCACGAGGATGATTTGAATACTGCAAAGACTATTTTTTTAACCGTGTTTCTTTTAATTCCTCCTCTGATACTCATTTACCGGCAGCCGGATTTGAAAAATACAATTACTGTATGTGTTATCTTTTGTATTATGATGTTTGCGGCAAAGCTGAGTTATAAGGTGATACTGGGTGTAATTACATCTGCTGCGGCATTGATTCTTGCATTAATCCTGGTGATTACGCAAGTAGACTTTCAGTTGCCGGAAAATCTGGATAAGGCGATCGGTTATCAGCTGGGAAGAATTGAAACCTGGCTGAATCCGGACGATGAGGAAAACTCGGATGGACGACTGCAGCAGGAAAACTCCATTACTGCCATTGGGTCTGGTCAATTGACCGGAAAAGGTCTGAATAATAACAAGGTTTCATCCGCAAATAAAGGAAATTTTGTCTCCCAGAATCACAATGATTTCATTTTTGCAGTTGCAGGAGAAGAACTTGGCTTTCTGGGCTGTTGTTTAATCATTTTTCTATTGTTTTTAATTCTTTTGGAATGTATTATAATAGCAAGAAAAGCAAAAGATCTGTCCGGTACCTTGATCTGCTGCGGAGTTGCAGGTCTCGTGGCATTTCAGAGTTTCCTAAATATCAGTGTTGCTACAGGGATCCTCCCAAATACAGGTACGCCCCTTCCATTTGTCAGTTATGGACTGACTTCGCTTCTCACTTTGTATATCGGTATGGGATTTGTGCTGAATGTGGGACTGCAGAACAGAGATTTTGTTACCAGAAATGATGAACTACTGAGGAGGAAAAATATTTATGAACATCGGATTGATCGCGCATGATGCGAAAAAGACACTGCTGCAGAATTTGTGCATAGCTTATCGTTCCATACTGGCAAAGCATACGCTTTACGCAACCGGTACCTCAGGTCGTCTGGTAGAAGAAGCTACCGGCCTGACTGTACACAAATATCTTGCAGGTCATGTGGGCGGCGTTCAGCAAATGGGATCTCAGATTGAGCAAAACGATCTCGATCTCGTGATTTTTCTGAGAGATCC